>NZ_JBFUIC010000542.1:0-1862 GCF_056402075.1 Pseudomonas sp. P4_C3 | reverse complement strand
TCCCTGGAGGGCGGTGTTACGGCGTTGCGCAACTACAGTCTCTCCGGAGACGCCAATGACCCCTCGCACGTACGCATTTCGGTTAAACGCGAGCCTGCACCGTTCGACCGACCAGAGCTGCCGCCGGGTCAAGGGTCCAATCACTTGCACGATTTTGTTCAAGTCGGCGACTCGCTCGAGATCGCTGGCCCCACAGGCACCTTCGTGCTGGACGAAGAGAGCCCAAGGCCAGTTGTGTTGTTCAGTGGCGGTGTGGGGCTCACACCGATGCTGAGCATGCTCCATCAACTGAGTACACGTTCGTCGCGTCCGGTGTATTTCATCCATGCCTGCGAAAGTGGAATCGTACATGCCTTTCGTGACGAGGTTTTGGCACTGGCCAGCCGTCGCCCAGGGATCAGCGTGCACTACTGCTACCGCAACCCGGATGCCGACGATCATGCCAATGCTGCCTTTCACAGCCAGGGCTTGGTAAGCCGGGAAACCTTGCAAAGGCTTCTTCCGCTGGACGACTACGACGTCTACCTGTGCGGCCCCAGATTCTTTATGCAGGCGAACTGGCGCCTGTTGCGCGACCTCGGGATCGCTGGCAAGCGCATTCATTATGAATTCTTCGGCCCGGCGACCATCCTCGAGGAGGATGAAGTCGTACCAGTGGCGTCCCTTCCCCTCGCGTCGCCCGTACCCAAAGCGCCGACCGCGTCGATTGAAGGTGCTCTAACCGTGGAGTTTCTACCATCGGGTACGCGTGTGGCCTGGGATCAGAATTGCCAATCACTGCTCGAACTTGCCGAACAGAACGGCCTGACTCCGCCATTCAATTGCCGGGMAGGCCTGTGTAACACCTGCCAAGTCCCCCTGCGGGAAGGCTCTGTCGAGTATTTCGAAGAGCCACTGGATCCTCCTGAAAGCGGCAGCATCTTGCTCTGTTGTACTCGCCCAACCACCGCCGTGACTGTGGACTTGCGGCAGTGATCTTCCCTATCACGATCAATTACCGTCTACCGCTTTCGTTGCACTGAGGAATCAAGAAAATGATCAAATCGCGAGCCGCCGTAGCCTTCGCGGCCAACCAACCCCTACAAATCGTCGAAGTCGACGTGGCACCGCCACAGGCGGGTGAAGTACTAGTGCGCATCATCGCCACCGGTGTCTGCCACACCGATGCCTTTACCCTTTCCGGAGCTGATCCGGAAGGCCTTTTTCCAACCATTCTCGGTCACGAAGGCGGCGGAATAGTCGAGGCGATTGGCGAGGGGGTTACTTCAGTTGCGGTGGGCGATCACGTGATCCCGCTTTACACCCCTGAGTGTGGCGAGTGCAAATTCTGCAAGTCCGGAAAGACCAACCTCTGCCAGAAAATCCGTGCCACTCAGGGCAAAGGCCTGATGCCTGACGGCACCAGTCGCTTCTCTTACAAGGGCCAGCCAATCTTCCACTACATGGGCACCTCGACATTCTCCGAGTACACCGTGCTACCGGAAATTTCTCTGGCCAATATTCCAAAGGAGGCACCGCTGGAAAAGGTCTGCCTGCTCGGTTGCGGCGTGACTACCGGCATAGGCGCGGTGCTCAACACTGCCAAGGTGGAAGAAGGCGCCAGCGTGGCAATCTTCGGCCTTGGCGGCATCGGCCTGGCCGCCATCATCGGCGCCACAATGGCCAAGGCTGGCCGGATCATCGCGGTCGACATCAATCCGGCCAAGTTCGAGATAGCCAGACAGCTGGGTGCTACCGACTTCATCAACCCCAAGGAATTCGATAAGCCAATTCAGGACGTAATAGTCGAGCTGACAGGGGGGGGCGTGGACTACTCCTTTGAGTGCATTGGCAACGTCAATCTGATGCGCGCGGCCCTGGAG
>NZ_JBFUIC010000541.1:0-1863 GCF_056402075.1 Pseudomonas sp. P4_C3 | reverse complement strand
GGATCAACGGGCGAGACAGTTACGAAGAGTTGTGTGATTTCGTCGGTACGGTGCGGGATGCCGGCTGCACCAGTTTTACCGTGCACGCGCGGATAGCGATTCTGGAGGGGTTGTCGCCGAAGGAGAACCGGGACATTCCACCTCTGCGTTATGACGTGGCGGCGCAGTTGAAGGCGGATTTTCCGGAGCTGGAGATTATCCTGAACGGCGGGATCAAGACGCTGGAGGCCTGCCACGAGCATTTGCAGACGTTCGACGGCGTCATGCTGGGCCGTGAGGCGTATCACAACCCTTATGTGATGGCCGAGGTGGATCAGCAGCTGTTCGGCAGCTCGGCGCCTGTGATCAGCCGGGCTGAGGCGCTGGCGCAGTTGCGTCCTTATATAGCGGCGCACATCGCTGCAGGTGGTTCGATGCACCACATCACCCGGCATGTACTCGGGCTGGGCACCGGGTTCCCGGGGGCGCGCAAGTTTCGGCAGTTACTGTCGGTGGATATTCACAAGGCCAAAGAGCCTTTGGCGTTGCTGGATCAAGCGGCGGAGCTGCTTGAGGGGCGTTAAAGGTTAGCCGCCTCCCTGCGACCAGGCTGCATGTCCTGCATGCCTGGTGCAAGTGTCAGTGCGCTGCAGCCCCGGTCCAGTCAACCCAGCCGAATACCCACGTTGCCAGAATCAGCAAACCGAATCCGATCCGGTACCAGGCGAACACGGCGTAACTGTGGGCGGCGATAAACTTGAGCAAACCACGCACGGCGATCATGGCGAAAAAGAACGCCGTCACGAAACCCAGCGCAAACACCGGCAAGTCACTGGCCAGGAACAGATCCCGATACTTATAGCCTGAATACACGGCGGCACCGACCATGGTCGGCATCGCCAGAAAGAACGAAAACTCCGTGGCAGCCTTACGCGACAGACCAAACAGTAACCCACCGATAATGGTCGACCCAGAGCGCGAAGTGCCCGGAATCATCGCCAGGCATTGCACGAAACCGACCTTGAGGGCGTCAGTCCAGCGCATGTCGTCTACATGGTCGACAGACACCACATGTTCGCGCTGCTCGGCCCACAACATGATGATGCCACCCACCACTAATGCCACTGCAACAGTGATCGGATTAAACAGATACTCATGGATCTTATTGGCGAACAACACCCCCAAGACCACTGCCGGAAGAAAACCGATTAACAGATTCAAGGTGAAACGTTGTGCATTGCGTTGGGTCGGCAAGCCGGTAACGATCTCGAGAATCTTGCGGCGGAACTCCCAGACAACCGCCAGGATCGCGCCCAATTGAATGATGATGTTGAAGGCCATGGCTCGCTCGCCGCCGAAGCCGAGCAAGTCCGCGACGATAATCTGGTGCCCTGTACTTGATATCGGCAAGAACTCCGTCAGACCTTCGACCATCCCTAAAATCAACACTGTTATGGTTGTCCAAAGATCCATCAATCCCCCTCATCGACAAATACCGTTGCGTCGACCTCGCACTAATTCAACGCCAACACGAGAGTAAAGCGCATTAGAGCGATTAATAAAACTCAATGTTATGAAATGTCCATGGCCGCCACCACCAATACCAACGTTATATAACGGTTAATATTGGAGAGTGCCGAGCCAGACAAGAGCAAAAAATCGCACTTGAAACCACAAAACCCTACCGCCTCATGACGCCCAACCAAAAAAAGTCAGGTGGCTGAAACTTTAGCGACATGCGCGGTCATATGGCTGCGAAAATGCGGGGCATTGGACCAATAGATGGCACAATGCTATACCTCATCAACCCACGAGATTGCCATCGATCATGAGGCTCCTCGAACCACCGGCGGGCAAACGATCACGTCAGAATCACCGACAATG
>NZ_JBFUIC010000540.1:0-1871 GCF_056402075.1 Pseudomonas sp. P4_C3 | reverse complement strand
ACACTGGTCAGTAGGCAGGAACATCTCGGGCGAGGTATTTGAGCGGCTCGCGGGCAAGCCCGCTCCCACAGGGTTTGGCTGATCCCTGTGGGAGCGGGCTTGCCCGCGAAGGCGGCATCCGCCACGCCCGAGATGTTCCTGCCTACTGACCAGTGTTAGGCTCTTCCCCGAATCCTGCATTCCGTGAAGGAAGACCCATGTTGAAGATTCTCGCGCTGCTTACGCTCCTGGCATCCACTGTCGTCCACGCCCAAACCCCGCTGCAAACCGACTTGCCGCTCAAATACCTGGAACAGGCCAACGCCGATTCGAACCATCAACCCCTGGTGATTTTCCTCCACGGTTACGGCAGTAACGAGCAGGACCTGTTCGATATCAAGGATGACTTGCCTGCGTCTTACACCTACCTGTCGGTACGGGCACCTTTGGTGATGGAGGCGGGCAGCTATCAGTGGTTCCGCAAGAAGGGCGAAGGGGCTTACAACGGCGAGACCGATGATCTGAAGTCCAGCGGCCAGTTACTGCTGGACTTCGTCGCACAGGCCGCGAAGAAATATCACACCGAACCCGAGAAGGTGTTCCTGGTGGGGTTCAGCCAGGGCGCGATCATGTCCTACGAAGTGGGTCTGCGGCATCCCGAGGCGCTCGGTGGGATCGCAGCGTTGAGCGGACGAATTCTGCCGGTGCTCAAGTCCGAGCTTGTACCGGATGAAAAACGCCAGTCGCTGGCGATCTTCATCGGTCATGGCGAGCAGGACAAACGCCTTCCCTACAGCGACGGCACCGAAGCCAACAGCCTGTTGCAGAGCGTGTCACTCGAACCCGAGTTCCACGGCTACCCCGGTGTCGGTCATAACATCAGCGCCGACGAGATACAGGATTTGAGCGCCTGGTTGCAGCGTCTCAACCCCTGAGCCTTATTTTCCGCTGACGATCTGTTTGACCAGGGTTTCGTGGGCCGCCATGTCACCTGGGCGGGAAATCACCTGGATCACCGCCATGCGAGTGCCGGATGCGGCCATCAGCGTGGTGGTGAGGGTCATGCCACCGCCCTGCGTTGCAGTGCCGTCGACCTGGCGCAGGCCCAACCCGGTTTTCTGGGTCAGGGCTTTCTCGCTGAGCTTGTTGTAGTCAGGCAGGGATTTGTGTTGCGCCGCATCGAAATCGGCCACGGTGCCGTCGAGGAACCTGCCGTCGTTATCCTTGACGCTGACACCGTTGGGCAGGGTGTTTTCAGCGGCGATCACTACGGTCTTGGTGGTTTCATTGCTGTACAGGGTGCCGCTCGCACCCTCCGGGCTGGCCGGCAGCGGGTTGGCGATGAAACCCTTGGGCAGGTTGAAGGTGAACTTGCTGCCGAGCATCGAGACTTTCTGGGCTGGCGCATCGCTGGAAGTGGCCTTGGCGGCCTGCGCATTCAAAGCCCCAAGGCCGGTAGCGGCTGCCAGCAGCAGGACAAGGGCTTTTTTATTCAACAAAGACATCGGGATCTCCAGGGGTGGGCGCGCGGTGGGGCGCGATCATCCCATGGAGGTTGTGATGCATTCCAGCGCGCTCTACCGAGCGGTCACCTTGGCCGAGCCCCCACCTGTGCTGAGGACAGCCCGGTGACCCGATGCAGCTTAGCGTTTGATGGCTGCTCCTCCAGTGTCCGTCGTCGGGCCGGCCGGCCGCGCCAGCAGGCGTTTGGTCACGCCCAGCATGGCGCATTCCAGCGCGCTCTACCGAGCGGTCACCTTGGCCGAGCCCCCACCTGTGCTGAGGACAGCCCGGTGACCCGATGCAGCTTAGCGTTTGATGGCTGCTCCTCCAGTGTCCGTCGTCGGGCCGGCCGGCCGCGCCAGCAGGCGTTTGGTCACGCCCAGCATGGC
>NZ_JBFUIC010000539.1:0-1873 GCF_056402075.1 Pseudomonas sp. P4_C3 | reverse complement strand
CCAGTACACCCTGGATCGTCAACAGTTCGGTCGCCCGCTGGCCGCCACTCAGTTGATCCAGAAGAAGCTGGCCGACATGCAGACTGAAATCACCATGGCGCTGCAAGGCTGCCTGCGTCTGGGTCGTATGAAGGACGAAGGGACTGCTGCAGTCGAAATTACCTCGATGATGAAGCGCAACTCTTGCGGCAAGTCCCTGGACATCGCGCGCATGGCTCGCGATATGTTGGGCGGCAACGGCATCTCCGATGAATTCGGTGTTGCGCGTCACCTGGTCAACCTGGAAGTGGTGAACACCTATGAAGGTACTCACGACGTCCATGCACTGATCCTCGGTCGTGCGCAAACCGGCCTCCAGGCGTTCTATTAAGGAGAACGTCCATGGGCGCGCTATCGCATCTACGGGTACTGGATTTATCGCGGGTGCTGGCCGGGCCTTGGGCCGGGCAGATCCTGGCCGACCTTGGCGCCGAAGTGATCAAGGTCGAGCGTCCGGGTAACGGCGATGACACGCGCGCCTGGGGGCCACCGTTCCTTAAAGACGCTTATGGCGAGAACACCAGTGAGGCCGCCTATTACTTGTCGGCCAATCGCAACAAGCAATCGGTCACTATCGACTTCACACGCCCTGAAGGGCAGAAGCTGGTGCGAGAGCTGGCGGCCAAGTCGGACATCCTGATCGAGAACTTCAAGGTCGGCGGTCTGGCGGCTTATGGCCTGGACTATGAGTCGCTGAAGGCGATCAATCCGGATCTGATCTATTGCTCGATCACCGGGTTCGGCCAGACCGGTCCTTACGCCAGGCGAGCGGGTTATGACTTCATGATCCAGGGGCTGGGCGGTCTCATGAGCCTGACGGGGCGACCTGAAGGCGAAGAAGGCGCGGGGCCGGTGAAGGTTGGCGTGGCGCTGACGGACATCCTGACCGGGCTGTATTCGACTGTCGCGATCCTGGCAGCGCTTGCGCATCGGGATCACGACGGCGGTGGTCAGCATATCGATATGGCACTACTGGACGTACAGGTGGCTTGTCTGGCCAACCAGGCGATGAACTACCTGACGACAGGCAATGCGCCTAAACGCTTGGGCAATGCTCATCCGAACATCGTGCCCTATCAGGATTTTCCTACGGCGGATGGCGATTTCAYCCTTACCGTCGGTAACGATGGACAGTTCCGCAAGTTCGCGGAAGTGGCCGGGCAGCCGCAGTGGGCGGACGATCCGCGTTTTGCTACCAACAAGCTGCGGGTGGCAAACAGGGCAGTACTGATTCCGCTGATCCGCCAGGCGACGGTGTTCAAGACGACTGCTGAATGGGTGGCGCAGTTGGAGCAGGCTGGCGTGCCATGCGGGCCTATCAATGACGTGGCGCAGATGTTTGCCGATCCTCAGGTCAAGGCGCGTGGGTTGGCTATCGAGCTGCCTCATGCGCTGGCCGGGATGGTGCCTCAGGTGGCGAGTCCGATTCGACTGTCGGAAACGCCGGTGGAGTACCGTTTTGCACCTCCTCTGCTGGGTGAGCACACGCTGGAAGTTTTGCAGCGGGTGTTGGGCCTGGATGCCGGGGCGGTGTCCGCATTCAAGGATTCGGGCGTTCTCTGATTGGTTTCTTCTATATAGAGGAGTGTTTCGGCTCCTTTGTATAGGCTCCCTTTGGGGCGTTTTGCTGCATTCTGCAGGTTATTGATAGAAAACCTGAATCAGTGCTTGACGGCAGATTTCAGATCTCTATAATTCGCCCCACTTCCGGCGCAGTCGAAACGAAAAACTCTTTGGTAAACAATGAGTTATGCAGTTTTCGGCAGCAGGTTGCTTCAGGTCATCGAAGCCAAAAGGGAGTTGAAAAAGAGGTGTTGACAGCAGCGTGTAACGC
>NZ_JBFUIC010000538.1:0-1886 GCF_056402075.1 Pseudomonas sp. P4_C3 | reverse complement strand
GCCATCAGGAGCTCCTGCCTTTGATAGCGGCGATTCTACCCATTTCGGTGTTTCAAGGGTTTTCGTACAGAGCCTAAGGAGGTGCTGATTAATTCAAAATTCAGATATTGCCCCCTTATAAATCAAGGCTTGTAGGGCGCCTTGGGGGCGAAAAGCCGAGTAGATCAGCGTTTCCCTCAGTTTATGCAGGTGCGAMTACACTCAGCATGAGTAGCCACTACGAATGTGTGAGCCAATGCAGGAGATACAACGAATGGATATTACATTAAAACTATTTATTAAGTGGTGTTTGCTAGTGTCATTGAGTGCTGTTGCTAGCTTTGTTGCCGCCGTGCTGACGGACTATAGTGGTGTAGTAAAAATAATAGCGATGTTGGCCGGGATTATCTCTTTTGCCTGTATTTATACCTTTATAGAGGCATGGGCGATTTTGAAGATGAAGCATGAATTTTTGACGTCGCTAAAGGTGGGAGTGCTGGTCAAAGTAGCACTGCAGTTAATTCCTGCCATCGAGGTTTTTACAGGGGCGTTTGCAGTGTGGCTTGTTGATTTATTGAATGTTCATAATCATTTTGTTTCGGTGTATTTAAAAACTATGGTGACGGGGTCATTGTTATCGCTTGTCGTATTCGCAATTGCGGCACTGTATGCTTATCTTGTAAGAAGGTTTGGGGTGTCCGCGACACGCATTGAAAGAATTATATCGTGAACGAACAGATAAAAAGTTTACTCGAGTGGGCTCGCTCAAAGGTAGAGGTGGGTGCAGTAGTCTCTTTGCTTTTTGCAGTGGCAACGTATATTGGTAATTATTTTTATACCAGCTACTTTGATTTCTATTTTATTAATGGTTCCGATATAAAGATTCCCGTGGCAGACAGTATTCGGACTTTTGTTGTTATATTTTTTCTGGCCGGGCTTGTCATCTGGATGGTTGTCAGCTCGGAAGCTAGGAAGAAAGAAAGTTTTAGTAGGGCATTGTGCGATAATGTACCACTTTTCATTGTCCTTTTTTTGTTTAGTGGCTGGGCCATAAACATATATTGGAGTAATGTGGAAACTTTGTCGGGTTGGCTCTCGGGGGCACTAAAAGACAGTGCGTTACGCGAGCAGAATGAGCAGCTTACTCATCAAGTTACTCACTTTCTGAAGTGGTTTTTGTTGATTGGGCCATTGCCTATTTCGTTGGTTGTTGTCCTGCTGCTGTCGTTTAGAAGGTTTTCTTTTTCTAATTTTCTGATGAGTCTCTCTGTCGGGGGGCGCTTTCTGATTCTGTTAGTGTATGTTTTTCTAGCTTTGGACATGGCCCGTGCGTGTGGGAGAATTGTCGGATTTCTCGAGTTTTCAGGCGCGTTAGATAAGCCGGATATAGTTATTACACTTAGTGATGGGAGTAGGTTTCAGGACGGGCATCCTCTGTATCTGATCGTGAAGTCAGAAGGCGTCTTCTATGTGGCAGAAAGAGCTAAAAGTGTTGATTTGAAGAAAACCTGGCAAGTGCCGCAGTCGGTTATTAAGCATGTTGAACTAAGCCCTAAGAAAGCAAGTTCGCAAAATATTATGGGTTATTTTCAATAAATCTACGGGTGGGGCAAAACAGTGTTTGTCCGTTTTTCTTTTCTTTGTTGGACATGAAGAATGGTACCTGTCTACCTCCACAGAAACCGAATGCATATTCGTCAAACTCTGTCACAGAGCTCACTTTATGATCAGTTGTTCCAATCCATCATCGGCCTATCGCATGTGCTGATGACGGATAGAGGCTTACTCGGGTGTTATAAATACCGCAAGCGTCATCTTGATGAATTCTTCATTCCGGTCGATGGCCTCCAAGGCGCCACGTACGTTGTCGGCGACGTCGGCTGCCCCGCGCTGCTCAACCCAGTTCG
>NZ_JBFUIC010000537.1:0-1886 GCF_056402075.1 Pseudomonas sp. P4_C3 | reverse complement strand
GTTACCCGAAACCAGCGTCTCAAGACCGGTGATCCCCGCCAGCGTCACGCTCGGCTTGACCAGCCAGAAACGTGTGCTGGTGCGCAGGTATGGCTCTACGTCCTTGTTCATCTCGATGCTGGCAATAACCCCCTTGGAACTGCCCTCATCATCGAGCTTGAGGCTTTTGACCTTGCCGACTGACATGCCTTTATAGACCACTTCGGTCTTGTTGGCCTGAATGCCTTCGCCACTCTCAAAACGCACCTGAATCTCGATGCCGGTCTCGTTATAGGCACGCCAGCCGAGCCAGCCGCCAATGATCAAGGCGATCAGGGGCAGCACCCAAATGGCAGACCAGTTCGAGGCCGGTCGGGTTTTCGCTACAGGCAAATCAGTCATGGTCGTCGTCCGACTCCGTGTTATCCCAAATCAGTCGGGGATCGAAAGTTACTGCGGCAAGCATCGTCAGAATCACCACAGTGGCGAAGGCGATGGCGCCAGGATTGGCTTCGATGCTGGCAAGCCGCCCAAAATTCACGACCGCCACGAGAATGGCGATCACAAAGATATCGAGCATCGACCAGCGGCCGATGAATTCAATGAAACGGTACATCCAGATACGCTGGCGAGCTGAAAGGGGCTGACGACGCTGCACGGAAAACAGCAATAAACCAATGCCCACCAGCTTGAAGGTGGGCACCAGGATACTGGCGATAAACACCACGGCCGCAATGGGAAACATGCCGTAGTGCACCAACTCGATGACACCCGCCATGATTGTGCTGGGCGCACCTTTGCCCAAAGAGTTCACGGTCATGATTGGCAACAAATTGGCCGGTATGTAAAGAATGGCGGCGGTAATCAGCAATGCCCAGGTGCGCACCAGGCTATTCGGGCTGCGGGCATGCACCAGCGCTCCGCAGCGTGTACAGACTTGCTCATCGGTATCAGCTTCCTGCCTGTTCAATTCATGACATTCCTTGCAAATCAGAATGCCTGCATCAATCGCCCGCATGGGCATCCTCTCCTGATAACGCTTGCCAGATCTGGTGAGGCGACATTACGACCTCCAGCCAGACTTGGATCAGCAATAAACCAATGAAGCACGCCAGGCCGAGGCCTACGGTGATGGTTGCCATATCTGCCAGTTTTACGATCGCCACCAGTACGCCCATGAAGTAAACCTCGAGCATCCCCCATTCGCGTATATGGTGATAAATGCGATAGAGCAACAAGCCGTAGCTGCGTCCGACATCAAAACGGATACTCAACAATACGGCCAGTTGGCATAGCAGCTTGAGTAGCGGAACTCCCATGCTGCACAGGAACACCACCACTGAAACACTTTGCATGCCTGTGTCAAAAAGGGCGACAACACCGCTCCAGACAGTGTCTTGCGAAGACTGCCCGAGTAGATTGAGCTGCATGATGGGTAAAAAGTTCGCCGGAATAAACAACAACAAGGCGGCGATGACCAAGGCGAGACTGCGCTGTACGACGTTGTACCGATTGGCATAAAGCTCGTAGCCACAGCGCGGGCACAGGGCTTTTTCGCCGTGGGCGAGTTCGGGTTTACGCATGAGCAAGTCACACTCATGGCAGGCAACCAGATTTTCTAGTGGTAATTCTGACAGCTCTTTGGCGTCAACCGAATCTGGCATAAGCGCTCTGACTCTGAAAAAGTTGAACCTATTCTAGTGTCCCGGGATAAAAATAACTGCGCCAATTTGTGCTTGATTGATCGTGCTTTTTCTACGCCAAAAACAAAACCCCTACCTGCATACGCAGATAGGGGTTTCGGAATTTAATCTTGACGATGACCTACTCTCACATGGGGAAACCCCACACTACCATCGGCGATGCATCGTTTCACTGCTGAGTTCGGGATGGGATCAGGTGGTTCC
>NZ_JBFUIC010000536.1:0-1890 GCF_056402075.1 Pseudomonas sp. P4_C3 | reverse complement strand
AGCCCGGGAGCGTGCTGACCCGGACCGGCACTTACTTTCAGGTCTTCAGCCAGTTCCGCAAAGTCTGCTACGAACGACTGCACCGCTCGCTGCCCAGCCTGGTCTGCGCGCCGCACAAACAAACGCCGCTGAACATTGCCAGCGATGCGATCCCCGTGAGTGTCGACGGCTTCGCAACACCCGATGAGAACCTGCGCAACCTGTGGCCGGCGGGCGAAACCGAAGCCCGGCATCGCCTCGACAGCTTTAGCGATGTGCAGATCGCGCGCTATCAAAGCGAACGGGATTTCCCGGCGAAGCCCGGCACCAGTCAGCTCTCGGCCTATCTGGTCGCCGGGGTGATTTCTGTGCGCCAATGCCTGCACGCGGCCTTGAACAGCAATCAAGGTGAATTCGAAAGTGGCAAGACTGGCGCCGTCACCTGGATCAACGAACTGCTGTGGCGCGAGTTCTACAAACACATCCTGGTGGGCTACCCTCGGGTTTCCCGACACCGCGCGTTTCGTCCCGAAACCGAAGCATTGGCCTGGCGCAACGCCCCCGAAGAACTGGCCGCTTGGCAACAGGCGCGTACCGGTTTGCCGATTATCGACGCCGCCATGCGCCAACTGCTGGCAACCGGCTGGATGCACAACCGCCTGCGCATGGTGGTGGCGATGTTCCTGACCAAGAACCTGTTGATCGACTGGCGCGAAGGCGAACGCTTTTTCATGCGTCACCTGATCGATGGCGACCTGGCGGCGAACAACGGTGGCTGGCAGTGGAGTTCCTCCACCGGCACCGACTCGGCGCCTTACTTCCGGATTTTCAACCCGCTGAACCAGTCGGAAAAATTCGACCCCGAAGGCGTGTTCATCAAGCAATGGCTGCCGGAACTGGCCGGACTGAATAAAAGAGAAGTGCACAACCCCGCCAATCTCGGCGGCCTGTTCGGTGTTGTGGATTACCCCTCACCGATCGTCGACTTGAGTACCTCCCGTACACGCGCGTTGACGGCGTTCAAAAATCTACCCTCACGGCAGTACGCCGCAATTGGGTCATGAGTTACCGCTACCGGGATTACCTCGATGCCGGGGCTCTGTTTTATGAATATTTACCCGTATTGGGCCGGGCAATTGCCTGGCTGAAAAGGAGATTGGGATGAGTTGCACACTCGCACGACGATTCTGGCTGACCGGTGCCAGCAGCGGCATCGGTGCCGCCCTGGCCGAAGAAATCCTGAAAACCGGTGCGCACCTGGCCGTCAGCTCGCGCATCATGGCCCCCCTCAAAGACTTGTCGCAACGTTATCCGGGACAGGTGCTGGTGGTCGCCGGAGACCTGACCAACAGCCAGACCGTGCGCGAGATCGGCGAGCAGATTGCCGAGGACTGGGGCTCGCTGGACACCGTGATACTCAATGCCGGCACCTGCGAGTACGTGGATGCCAAACAGTTCGACGCCTCGATTGTCGAGCATGTCGTGCGCACCAACCTGCTGGCCAGCAACTATTGCATCGAAGCGGCCCTGCCCCTGCTGCGTGCCGGCACCGCACCGCACATGGTAGCCATGGCCAGTACGGTGACTTACCTGCCACTGCCCAAGGCAGAAGCGTACGGCGCCTCGAAGGCCGGGCTGCGTTATCTGTTCGAATCCTTGCGCATCGACCTGGCCCCGGAAGGTATTGAACTCACAGTGATCAGCCCCGGGTTTGTCGAAACGCCGCTGACGGCGAAAAACGACTTCCCCATGCCCTTGAGCTGGCCGGTGGAGAAAGCCGCACGGCACATCTTCGAAAAACTCAAGGAGCGCCCGCTGGAAATCGCTTTCCCGGCAGCGTTCATGGCCGCCCTCTGGCCGCTCTCCAAACGGCCGGACCGAGTGAAACTGGAGATCGGCAAACCCATGGTG
>NZ_JBFUIC010000535.1:0-1895 GCF_056402075.1 Pseudomonas sp. P4_C3 | reverse complement strand
CTTGTTGAGAGCGCCAGATGCTTTCCCAGTGCTGCTGATGGAACGCCAGTTCCCTTGCATATTCGGGAGCCGCCGGGTGCGGAACCTGAGGCCCCTGGTCATAACCGACCCGGGCCTGGATATGGTGAACCCGCTCGATGAAAGCGCTGAGGTCATCGGCCGGGTCATTCAACAGGCGTTCGCAGGTCACCACCCAATGGCTGATGTCACTGGTGAACAACAGATCGGGCAGTTGGCGGATCAACTCCAGGGTCACCCAGGGGTTGAACAGCGAACGCGAGCGGTGGGTTTCGAAACTGCAGACCTGGCCATGCTTGCGCGCCAGATCCAGCGCCTGGCCGAAAAACTCCACTTGTTGTGGCAAGGACCAGCGATCATTGCCCGCCAGCACGTTGACGAAGCGTGGGGCGAGTTCGGCGGCCCAGGCGAGTTTCCGGTCGAGGTCATTGAGGTGGACGGCAGGCGTTGCCGACTGGTCCGGCAGCACGTCGTACGCAGTGAAGACCGTGCTGATATAGCCCAGGCGATTGGCCTGGAGAAAAGCGCCGAACTCGGCCCGTTCACGGGCGTCCAGTGGCAGGCGTGCTTCCATGCCGTCAAAGCCCGCGTGCAGCAACTCCTCGAGCGCCTGAGCCTTGCTGGCGGTATAGCCCCACAGCGTTCGGAAAATTTCCAGCTTCATCGGTGATCCTCAAAAATCCCAGGGCCTGCTGCAAAAGCATTTCGACGGCGCCAGGCTGCGAAGCGCCTGGTTTGCTGTGGAGTCGATGTTAGGCACAGGCCGCGCGGTGAAAGAATCTGAAAGTTCAAATGAATACTTCAGACTTTCACTAACAAATAGCTAGCTATTTATCTCGCTTGCCAGGAGGGATTTTATGGGCGAGAACGTGTCTACGTTGGCTATTAGCGAGAGATGCCATTGTTACGGCATCATTTTGAAGACTCCCAAGCGACACCGGGTTGCCGAGGGTTCGCTTTTGGTCGATTCTGCTGAATAGTCGGTCCTTCCAGACTGCCCGGATTCAACCGGGCGCTGCCGACGAAGTTCCAAGCTACTTGCCATTCCTGGCATGCGCTACCTTCGCTCGAATACCATCAAAATACTGGGACGTTCAGCTCTGTCGTTAACGGCCCAAGGATGGGGTTTGCCTTGAACCGGGCCAACAAATGCTCAATCACCCGATCTACCTTGGCATAGGCGGCAGTGACGCTTGAAGGTACCAGCGGATCAAACTGTATCCCTTCCATCTCGATATCGAGTCGTTTCAAAACGGGTTCGGCGTCCAGGATCTGGTGGCGTATTTCATCCAGCGAACATTGCATTGTCGACCTCCTTGTAATGCCATAAGTACAGACACGCCTATCGTTAACTGCATGTCGGATGACGCAGTCAGGATATGGCAGCTGCTGTCTTAAAAATGAAACAAAATTGTCGCGTAGAAATATTACTGAAATGTTTCAGTCCTATGATCGAGGGAGATCTTTTTCAGGGTTACCTTCCTCATGCGTCGAGCTGTGTTCAATCAAAAAGGAGGCGTTGGCAAATCAAGCATCGCCTGCAATCTCGCGGCTGTCAGTGCTGCCGAAGGCTACAGGACGCTGCTGGTGGATCTCGATCCTCAGGCTAACTCGACCCAATACCTGACAGGGCTGAAAGGCGATGATATCCCCATGGGGATTGCCGATTTCTTCAAGCAAACCTTATCCAGCGGCCCGGCCAGCAAAAAGAATCGGGTGGCCATCACTGATACTCGCTATGACAATCTGCACCTGGTCACGGCCAGCCACGAGCTTGCTGACCTGCAGTCAAAGCTTGAGTCCAAATTCAAGATCAACAAGCTGCGCCGCTTGTTGGTGGAGCTTTCCGAAGATTACGAACGCATTTATATCGACAC
>NZ_JBFUIC010000534.1:0-1897 GCF_056402075.1 Pseudomonas sp. P4_C3 | reverse complement strand
GAGTCGTACAGGTCAAAACGCGGCTGACCGTCGTACAGGTTCTGCAGCGGGATGTAGGTGCCCGCGTCTTTCTGGTTGTGCAGGACAGCATGGCGGTGCGAGAACGTACCGCGGCCGATGTCCTGACCCGTCATGCGAATCGGGTGGCCTTCGAACGCCAGGGTCGCGTACGCCATGGTTTCGGCGTAACCCCAGTTGATCGGCAGGCCGCCGGCTTGCATCTTCTGGCGGTCTTCGTAGATCTTGGCAACCTGGCGCTGAACCACGAAGCCTTCCGGGATTTCCAGCAGCTTGGCGGACAGTTCCTGCAAGGTCTTGAGGTCGAAACGCGTGTCGTGACGCGCGGTCCAGGCGTGACCCAGGTATGGGCGCCAGTCCACGAACAACTCTTTGTTCGGCTCCTTGACCAGGCTCTTCACTACGTGCAGACCGTTGTCCAGCGCGTTGCGGTATTCGTCGACTTTCGCCTGAACACGCTCTGCGTCCAGCACACCGCTCTGGGTCAGACGATCGGCATACAGCTCACGGGTGGTGCGCTGTTTGGTGATCTGCTGATACATCAGAGGCTGGGTGCCACTAGGTTCGTCGGCTTCGTTGTGGCCGCGACGACGGTAGCAGAACATGTCGATTACCACGTCACGCTTGAACTGCATGCGGTAGTCGATGGCCAGCTGCGTCACGAACAATACGGCTTCCGGATCATCGCCATTCACATGGAGGATCGGCGCCTGGATCATTTTCGCAACGTCGGTCGCGTACTCGGTGGAACGAGCGTCCAGCGGGTTGCTGATGGTGAAACCGACCTGGTTGTTGATCACGATGTGCACGGTACCGCCGGTTTTGAAACCGCGGGTCTGCGACATCTGGAAGGTTTCCATGACCACGCCCTGACCTGCGAATGCAGCGTCACCGTGGATGGAGATCGGCAGAACCTTCTCACCGGTCGGGTCGTTGCGACGATCCTGACGGGCGCGAACCGAACCCTCGACCACCGGGGAAACGATTTCCAGGTGGGACGGGTTGAACGCCATCGCCAGGTGAACTTCACCGCCAGTGGTCATCACGTTGGACGAGAAGCCCTGGTGGTATTTGACGTCACCGGAACCCAGCTCGACCTTCTTCTTGCCTTCGAACTCGTCGAACAACTCGCGCGGGTTCTTGCCGAAGGTGTTGACCAGCACGTTCAGACGGCCACGGTGGGCCATGCCGATGACGATTTCCTTGGTGCCGTAGGAACCGGAACGCTGGATCAGCTCGTCGAGCATCGGAATCAGGCTCTCGCCGCCTTCCAGACCGAAACGCTTGGTACCCGGGTATTTGGTGCCCAGGTATTTTTCCAGGCCTTCGCCGGCGGTCACGCGCTCGAGCAGGTGGCTCTTGATGTCGGCGGAGTACGTCGGACGACCGCGCACGCTTTCCAGACGCTGCTGGAACCACTGGCGCTGCTCGGAATCGGTGATGTGCGTGAATTCAGCGCCGATGGTGCGGCAATATGTCTGCTGCAACGCTTCGTGAATTTCGCGTAGGCTCGCTTCCTCTTTGCCGATGAACAGGTCGCCGGCACGGAAGGTCGTATCAAGATCGGCATTGGTCAAGCCGTAATGATTGATCGACAGGTCTGCAGGTGCAGGACGCTGCCACAGTCCCAGCGGGTCAAGCTGGGCTGCCTGGTGGCCACGCATACGGTAGGCCTGGATCAATCGCAGCACTTCAACTTGCTTCTTCTCGTGCTCACTGCTCACGCTGCCGGCGGAAACCGGTTGGGCGCGGCGCTGGTTCTTTGCCAGCAAGACGAAATGATCGCGAATTGTGGAGTGCGAAACATCGGTGGCAGTGTTGCCGTCAGCAGGCAACTTCTGGAAGTAGGTGCGCCACTCTTCTGGCACAGCGTTAGGGT
>NZ_JBFUIC010000533.1:0-1899 GCF_056402075.1 Pseudomonas sp. P4_C3 | reverse complement strand
GGCAATGGGCGAGCGCAGCAATAGAGCAACCAGAGGCGAACATTGGTACCAGACAGGCCCTGTAGGGGTGTTGTATCGCCTGAAAAGACAAAGTGTCGTTAAAGAAGAAATAGATATCAGGCCAAAGAAAAGTTAACCCGCGTAGCAGCGCGCCCCTGAACCTAATAAAAAGCTGGCTCCTTAAACCACGCAAGGTAGACGATAATGAATTTCACACAATGCACAATGAAACAAAAACTTATTCGTTCTATGGCGCTTCTAGCATTAACGGTATCACCTGTTTTCGCATCCGCTGCGACAGCGCAACAACCCGGCCAAGGGATATCAATCACCCCCATCTTCCCGTCTATCGCCGAAGAGCGATTTCGCGGAGAGATTGCAATGGCGGGCCTTAAAGAGCTGGGGTACAAAGTTCAGACTCCCAAGGAGACCGAGTATTCCACCATGTTTGTGGCGATCTCTGGTGGCGATGCTGACTTCACGGTACATATGTGGGAGACGCTGCATGAGGCTTTTTACAAAAAAGCCGGTGGCGATGACACGATGGTGAAGTCCGGCGACATTATGCCGGGTGTTTTGCAGGGCTACATGATTGATAAAAAAACGGCTGATGAGCACCACATTACGTCTATCGCAGATTTGCAGAAACCGGAGATTGCCAAGCTGTTCGATGGCGATGGTGACGGTAAAGCGGACCTGACGGGTTGCAACCCCGGTTGGGGCTGTGAACTGATCATTGCACACCATATGAAAGCCTATGACCTGAACAAGACCGTTTCAAATAACCAGGGCTCCTATTTTGCCCTGATGGCCGACACCATTGCTCGTTATAAACAAGGCAAGCCGATTCTCTATTACACCTGGGTACCTCAGTGGATTTCCGGTGTACTGGTCGAAGGCAAAGATGTTGTGTGGCTGACCGTGCCGCGTACCGATCTTCCGAGTGGCAAGAACGATACCAATACTACATTCAATGGCAAAAACCTGGGTTTCCCGGTAGACGTCGTCAAAGCCGTTGTTAACAAAGAGTTCGCCGAGAAGAATCCGGCGGCGGAAAAGTTTTTGTCTGAAATGCAGATCACCACCGACGACGAAAGCGCGCAGAATCTCAAAATGCACAATGGTGAGAAAAGTGCAGCTGACATTACGCGCCATGCCTCGGAATGGATCGCCGCTCATCGCGCAAAGTACGATAGCTGGATAGCAGACGCCCGCGCCGCTGCAAATACCGCCACCGCAAAGAAGTAGTCTCGTCATCTAAAGCTGCGTAAAGGTTGCCCCTCGCCGGGCAACTTTTTTATCCGTTTCGGCGTTCATCATTCAGGAATCATGAAATGCAGTTGTATTCATTCGTCCAGAATTTCAGTTACAAGGACGCGCCCCTGCATACACGCGAGCTGGTTAAAACTTGCCTGCTCGACATCATTGGTGTGGCCGCCGGAGCCCGCGACAATCAAACCAGCGTTATGCTCAAAACTTACGCTGACACCCACTACTCAGCCAATAAGCTGTCCAGCCGCCTTTGGTTCGACGGCAGAGCCGTACATCCATTGGGGGCCGCTTATGCAGGCGGCTTCAGCGTAGATAGCCTGGATGCACATGAAGGTCACTTCACATCCAAGGGGCACGCGGGTGCAACTGTTGTCCCGGCCATTGTTGCATTGGTAGACGCGTATCGCAGTCAAGGCAAAGACATCAGCGGCGAGGAGTTCCTCAGCGCACTGTGCATTGGTTACGAGACGGCCTTGCGTGCGGGCCAGGCCTTAATGGCCACTGCCCCGGAATATCATGCCTCAGGCGCGTTTTCCGGAATCGGGGTCGTTTGTGCGGGAGCCCGCCTGCTGAAACTGGATGAAACGACGTTTCGTCACGCGCTGGGTATCGCGGAATATTTTGGCC
>NZ_JBFUIC010000532.1:0-1909 GCF_056402075.1 Pseudomonas sp. P4_C3 | reverse complement strand
CCGTTCGGGCCCTTGATGAAATTGCCGTAGGCGTCGGTCGCCAGCAATGGCACGTTGTTGAAATCGGCATCAGTGAGATTGATGCCGAGCAGATCATGGGCTTGCGCCTTGACCACCTTCCAGGTGGCCATGCCACCGATCCCGACGTCGTCGGCCGTACCGAACACGCCATCGGCGCCCAGATCACGATTTTCGATCAACTTGCCGGTGGCCACCGGATCGCCCGCTGCGTTGAGCTCATAGGCACGCAGGAACACCTGGTGCGAAGGATGCGAGCTATAGGTCTGGTTCTGGTCGACAAACGGCGAGGTGGTGTTGGTGTTCTCGTGGATGTCRTCGGCSGTGCCSAGGATRCCGTCGGGGCCGGGYWKATTGGTGGCGCGSGTCAGCACCATGAAGTTGGTCGGGCTACCYGGCACGAASAGCGGGTCRTCYGGCTGCARMGGAACGAACACGGTGCCCGAACCGCCCTTGGTGACSAGGTCCAGGCCATGGTCGAAGAACTGGCCRAAGAARGTCATCCATTGGTTGAASGGCGCGGTCAGGCCCGCGTCGGGGCTCACGTTCGGATCGAAGAAGGTCTGGAACGTCGTGCCGTCGGTGCGGGTTCCGGTAACCACCTGAGCACCAACTTTCAAGACATCATCAGCGGTGCCGAGGACGCCATCCAGACCGGGATCGAAGGTGGCCGCGACYGCCGCCGGGTTGTTGGCGGTCTGGTCSACGATCAGGTTGCTGATGGTGCGCGGCTGCGAGTCGATCACCAGGCCGCTGGTCTGGGTGTAACTCGTACCGGCGTCGGCCGTGCGGAAGTCCGGCGTGGTCAGGCGCGGGAATACGTTATCGGCGGCACCGAACTCGGGATGGAGCAGGTTGTTTTCCGTCCCTTCGACCGTGCGCAAACCGAATGGCATCCGTATGTTCGGCAGCAGAGAAACCATGTTCTCACCAGCCGCGTTGTGTTCCGCTATCTTGATCTGGTCAAGGATGAACGCCAGGTCGGATTGCGTGTAACGCACACCATTGCTGGGGGCAGTGGTCTGCGGATCAATCAACGAAGGCGCCGCTGCGGGGGCCGGCGCCCCGGCCACTACTGCCGTAGTCGGTGCCGAGAATACCTGCTCGGTCACGCCATGATCGTCGGCATAGATGCCTTTGACGCGCACTGCCAGGCCGGCAAGATCCGACGTCACCGTGAGTGTGGGCGCGTCTGCTCTGGTAAATCCGATACCGATGCGGCCTGGCCCGAGGATGATGTCCTCGAAGACGCCCGAGCCCGGTGCCGCTTCAAACTGCCATACGTAACTGATGGAATTGTGGATCGCCCCGCCCGCGTTGTCGCCATCGGTGAGGCCTGCCCCCGACACGGTCAGTATCTGGCCAACGGTCGGCGCGGTGTTATCCACCGTCAGTGCGCCTACCGGCTCAGCGTTGAGCCCCGGCACGAGGACCATGGACTGATCGGAGAACTGCAGCCGCTCGATGTGGGTGAGACGGTCGGTTTCTTCCTTGCCGACATTGTCGGTCACGGTGACGATGTCATCGGAAAAGTCGAGCGCAGTGCCGTTATCGTTGACGGAGACTGTGTAGTTGGACAGCGGGCCCATGAAGTTGACGGTGTCGAAGCCACCCACGCCCGGCAGGATCTCACGCACGGCGACGAGCTGGCCGGGATTGTAGGTGCCGTTGAGCATGAGCGGGATCATCGGCGTCATGCTGTCGAAGCTGGCGATCTCCGGCCCGGTGCCATCCACGTTCTGACGCACGCTGATGCGCACGTTGAGCCAACTGTCGCCGTCGATGAGGTCGCTACCGCCACGGCCTTCGATGATGTCGCTGCCATCGCCGCCGAGGATGATGTTGCCCGCGCCGAACTGATCGTCGGCCGTCCCCCCGATACCGTCGGCAC
>NZ_JBFUIC010000531.1:0-1929 GCF_056402075.1 Pseudomonas sp. P4_C3 | reverse complement strand
CGTTTCAACCTTGTCGAAGGAGAGATCGCACACTTATTCTAACCCTGGACAACCATGGTGCACCGGAATTTAATGGCATACGGCAGCCATAGGTAATGCCCGAAATTCTGCCGGGCCAGTTTCGCACTTATGTAGCTACAGACTAAGTAGCGTCTAGGGTTTTCCAAGTTTTTGGCCCTATAATCCCATCTGCGACCAGACCATTTTTACGTTGAAACTCTCGCAACGCAGCTTCAGTCTTTGCGCCAAAATAACCATCAGAAATACAGTTAAGCCTTACTTGAAGGCTTCTAACCAAATCACTAACTACACCCCGCCTAAGGGTAGGGCGAGGCACATTGTTAGAGTTAACATCAGCCTCTACAGAAGGAATTAATGGGCGCTTTACAGCTGAGCCATCTAGATGCGCTTGTACGTCGGCCCGAAATTTTATCATATCAAAATTTGGATCAGACTTTCGCCCGGGCGGAGTTGCAAACTCTTTATGCCCTATACAAAAATCGACACTAGCATTTATTTTTTTCAGTATAGCCGCAACACCACACACATAGCTATAATATTGAATTTCGGACCATTCCTCGCTCGGCAAGCCTGAATGCTCAGCTTCGATCCCGATAAAACTACTATTACCTGTGCTAATCCCCCGAAAAATACCGACACCGGCATGATTACATCTGCCGGCGGCAATGACATAGTATGTTCCATCTCTTCCTAGGCCTAGCTGGGCTAAAGGACCCTGGAGGTCAGATCGGCCGTTTACAAGTGTTTTTAGCGTCGGCATATTGCCTACAATCGCGGTTGCAGTGTGGTGACAGATGACCCCTCGAACGGTGCCCATTTCAGCCCGGCCTCTAGTTGTCCACCCATCGACCAGTGCTACTTTAAGGCTTGCTGCTTCAAGGACTTCAGGCAACCAAATCAATGAGTAACTCATTACACGCCCCCTCCTTTAGCAGGAGGCAAATCTTCATCAGCCGTCACATCAACCACTTCCAATCCGCACGCATCCCGATCACCATCCGGTGACGACTCGCTCAACGGAAGAGGATCATTTAAACCTCCTTGCCGCGTGTCATCTCCATTACCTTRGCTAGTTTTAAAAATGGTGTTAAATGTCTCACTTAATTTATCAGTTGCCTGCTTGGAGAACATCCCCACCATGGCAGCCAATGCGACAATAGCATAAATATTAATTTTACTTGGATCATCTCCAACGGTTAGAAAACCGCCTCGGAAAGCCATATACATAATGAAGGACAACGCCATCCCGGTAAAAGGCCTTAACAAATACCACCAAATCCAATTATTGGTTAGCCTTTGATTACCAACGAAATCACCAAAAGAAGTTGCCGTATGGACAAATGAGCCAATTCCACCTGATAACATGACCAGCAAAACAAACACCGTATCGATGGTTATATCCTTACTTACATCAAAGGCAAGTGACAACTTTATCACCGTACTTCCTTTATTGCCAGGCACAAGCGCCCACGGCCAAAGATTCACAAACAAGTAAATCATAAGTAAAATAAAAAACATCAACCCGACACCGACTGCTCTAATTTGCCCAGGCGACGCAGCCTTACCACTATCAATGGTAACTGCTAAGACACTTAGATTGCTATCTGCATCACTCATGACCAAGCTCCAATTATTATTGGAAAACAATATCCTCCAGTCATAAACTGTTGCTTCTCGACTACCCATTTCTGAGACAGGCATCCTGCCTAAATCTTGACGATAGCTTACCGCGTAAAAATTTCAAGCCACTCACTTCTTCTAAAATTCAAGAGTGCTCACTCGCACCTAAAAACCAAACAAACCTCTGCGCGACGCTAAAATAAATCCATATTTTTCATAGCCCTATACTGAACCTGGCAGCTGATAACATCTGAGTAGCTGCTACGTTAAAGCTTCTTAGGCATAGCA
>NZ_JBFUIC010000530.1:0-1946 GCF_056402075.1 Pseudomonas sp. P4_C3 | reverse complement strand
GGTATTGGTCGCTCAAGACCAAGCCAGACTCATTCAACTGACACTGCTGCCAGTTTCTGACCGCGCGACACGATTTCGAAAAAAAGTCGCAAACCCCACGACGCTTCAGGGCTTGCGACTCTTTGCCAATACGTCCCTCAAGCTCCCGGGACGTTTTCTACTGTATGCCTGCCATGTTCATTGCCGAACGTGCAGGTTTAGTTCTCCACCTCAACCGCGTCGAAATCCGGGGCGTCGGCCACATCCTTTCTGGCTTCGTTCGCCTCAACTTTGGCAGCCTCTCTGGCTGCGTTCGCCTCTACTTTGGCAGCGTTCCTGGCTGCATCTGCGTCGGCCTTGGCGGCATCTCTGGCTGCATCTGCGTCGGCCTTGGCGGCGTCCCGGGCTGCATCTGCCGCGGCCCTGGCGGCGTCCCGGGCTGCATCTGCGTCCGGTACGCCAGCAGCTTTTGCAGCGTCCCGCGCTGCATCCGCATCAGCCCTGGCGGCGTCTCTGGCCGCATCTGCGGCAGCTTTTGCAGCATCCCGGGCTGCATCTGCATCAGCCCTTGCAGCGTCCCGGGCTACATCTGCGTCGTTTCTGGCTGCGTCCCTGGCATCTTCTGCGGCCTCCCTCGCAGCGTCCCCGGCGTCTTCTGCGGCCTCCCTGGCTGCATCTGCGGCGTTATCCGCATCGTTGTCATCGTCGTTGGCATGCGCTTTGCCCGGGCCTCTGTTCCCGACCATGCCACCATGGTCATCGTCGTTGTCACGCGCATTGCCTGGGCCTCTGTTCCCGGCCATACCACCATGGTCAGCGTCGCCGCGCCCCGGGCCGCCATGACCGTCAGCGCCATGGCCTGCAGCACCATGATCGCCACCCTCTCCGTGGCCGTTGCCACCGTGACCACCTGCGCCATCACCACCGTGACCACCACCTCCGGAACCTCCACTGCCGGAGCCACCGCCGCCACCGCCGTGACCACCACCGCCTCCRCCGCTRCCGCCATCTTTGGCATRCACGSTGGAGAAACTACYGATGTAATCRGGYACCAGGACMGTCGATGCCGACAGGACCCCGCCAATTGCMAGAGCCAACAARCATTTCTTGAGCAGCATGATGCACCTCCGCTTGGAGTTGCGTCGTCATCTCCGTATCGAACGCAAWGTCCAGTGAGTTCCCGGCCGCCCATTGGAGCGGCCAGCCAACCGGCACGGCCATAAGTCTGCAGCAAAAACGAGCAACTGCGGTATCCGCACGATCCCTCAGAGCCAGCTAGCATCGTCTCGTGGGAAATATTCCCACACTCTCTTTGGAGAAGTGCTTTCAGCCCGAGTTCAACAAAAGAGCATCAGGACTGACGTATGGATTGCGCAAAAACTTCAACCTGACCCGAATGGTTAAAACCGGCACGACTGCTCGGTCGGGCTTTTCATATCGTTGCAGCAGTCCATCCCCATGCGCTCTAGATCCAACACCTGATACTTCCAGAGCGTTGACGAACCTTTGCGGCAGAAGGTAAACGCTGCTGCCCCCCCCCCCGATAGCCAATGGACAATCGAGTGAAAAGAGAAAGGGAGGGCATCCATTGCCCTCCCCTCCGCGGTCCACGCTCCCTGCGACAGTACTGACCAGTACCTCAAGTGACCAGAATGAAGTCCGTCTGATCAACGGTCGCACTGCTGACACCCACAAGGCGGATGGAGTCCGCTCCGATCCCGACCAGCGTGTCCGCCCCGTCTGCCGTTATGCTCACGTTGGTCGCGAACACCGCGCTGGTGACCCCCATCCCCGTGATATCGAGCAAGTCCTGCCCTGCGGCCGGGTTGGTTCCGAAGTTCAGGATCGTATCGTTGCCGAAGCCTGGGGCAAACGCGAAGATATCGTTGCCGGCGACGCCGCCACTCATCACGTCGTTACCTGCGCCACCGACGAGGACGTCATTACCCGCCCCCCCCACGATCACG
>NZ_JBFUIC010000529.1:0-1974 GCF_056402075.1 Pseudomonas sp. P4_C3 | reverse complement strand
CCTCGGATGGCCTTGCTGTTGTCTTTTCGGAAGTTGGCGATGGTCTTGAAGTCCGGCATCAAACGCCCGGTCAACCACATCAGTTCGACGTTGCGTTGAGCTTCTCGTTCCAGCCGCCGGCTCGACTGAATGCGGTTGAGATAGCCGTAGATGTAGATCTTCAGCAGGATCGCGGGGTGGTAAGCCGGCCGGCCAGTATCGGCTGGAATGGCACCTTCAAAACCCAGATTGACCAGGTCGAGTTCGTCGACGAARACGTCGACTACMCGCACCGGATTGGTRTCGCTGACGTARTCGTCGAGGCTCKMSGGAAGYAAGGTGCCTTGRCCYCGMTGTTCACCTTGRATAAAGCGCTTCATGGGCGATCCCTGCGATGAAATCCTCAGAAATCATAGCAAGGGTTCGCGGAGGCGTTTTTACACACTCTGGGCCGATTTCTGCCTGTTACTTAGGGGGCAGATTTGGGCATCATAGGAACCGATCAATTGAGTATATTTCTATGGCCGTAATACGTAATCCTCACGCACCTATTGGCAGTCCACAACCTTCTGAACAGATTGGTCGTGACGATCTACGTGAGCGGTTRCGAGTGTCTATTGAGCGCCTTCGCATTGGGCGACCAGTAAAAAGCCTCATAATTGTTGGTTTGCAAGGTGTCGGAAAGACGGTATTGCTGAATCAGTTGGCGAGGGATGCAGTTTCGTTCGGCATTCACACTGCCTATGTAGAGACATTGAAAGAACGATCCCTACTTTCAATGCTAGTCCTACAGATAAAAGCAGCACTGCTCCGCATGAGTACTGTACACGCGGCCAAAGATGCTGCTGTCAAAGCGCTCCGCGCGCTCTCAGGCTTCACAAAAACATTGAAAGAACGCTACCAAGATATTGAGATAGATTTGGATTTTCAGCCTGAGCCAGGGTTGGCCGACAACGGCGATCTCGACGGCGACTTGACCGCCTTACTGATAGAGGTTGGAGAAGCTGCGCGTCACGCAAATACCGCCCTAGTGATATTTATTGATGACCTTCAGCTCGTCATGGAGCCCGAGTTAGCCGCGCTAATAGTCGCCCTGCATCGTGTTTCGCAGGTTAGCTTGCCCTTGATAATTGTTGGTGCAGGCCCACCCGAGTTGCGAGGTAATACTGGAAATATGAGGTCCTATGCTGAACGTCTTTTTGACTATCCAGAGATTGCTTTGAGCCTAGGGTGTGAACCTGGGTCGCTTCTGCCGCCAGCTAAAGGCGCTAGTGATTGACAGGAACRGGGATTGTCCCGCCCAGGCAATCCCACTGAGGTAGGGACAAACCCTGACCTTAAGGGTGCAACCTAGCCTGAAAAGGCTTGATTTGGCGCTCCGCCAACTCTAACTCCCTTACGCGCTCCCATAGCTGGAGGTTTTGTGTAAGGACCCGATCGCGCTGCGCACGAACAGTTGCTAATTCATTCACCAAGGCCTCAAGCTTATCTTCCAAACGGTCGATCTGTTTAGAGCTTGAATGACTGCCCCCCCTATTTGCCTCTGCACGAAAGGCCTCAATCCTAGCTATTATCGGCAAATGGGCGTTACGAGATTTCTTGAGATAGCCACGATCAAATCCGGCTTCGAGACTTACAACGCTCGCCGTGATTTTCGAAAGCGATAAGCCTACATGTTCCGCCACAATTGGCTTGCCATCGAGGAGACGCTGTAACGCCTCCTCGCACTCGAGCAAACCACGACTAACTGCTTTACCAGAATCCATACCTAAAACTCCGATTTATCGATCAAGCGCGCCTTAAAGCTCAAGAGTCGCTCAAGGTCACCATTGGTAACTTGATACTCTCCCGAACCAACAGGATAAAGCTGTAATTCGGCAGCCACAGCCTCAATGGCACTACCAACTTTTTCGGGCTTAATTATTGCTCCCTCACATGACAAACATTCGGTAAAATCACCAAGCAAAAAATAATCACATCGACCGACCTTAGAAC
>NZ_JBFUIC010000528.1:0-1985 GCF_056402075.1 Pseudomonas sp. P4_C3 | reverse complement strand
AATAAAATCAGGTGGCCCGCTCACGGTTACTCATCCTAAAATCACTCGTTACTTCATGACCATTCCAGAGGCGGCGCAACTGGTTATTCAGGCGGGCTCTATGGGGATGGGAGGTGATGTTTTCGTGCTGGATATGGGCGAACCGGTAAAAATTGTTGAGCTGGCAGAGAGAATGATTCATCTGTCAGGTTTAAGTGTTCGTTCAGAAAAAAATCCGCACGGTGATATCTCCATTGAGTTTACTGGGTTACGCCCGGGAGAGAAACTCTACGAAGAACTGCTGATTGGTGACAACGTAGTTGCAACTCAGCACCCGATGATCATGAGTGCTCACGAGGATTATTTGGCCTGGGAAGTCCTCAAGGTCAAGCTGACGCATCTGCTTGCGGCGCTTGATGAGAATGATTACTCTCTCGTTCGACAATTATTGAGAGAAACAGTCCATGGATACACCCCTCAAGGAGAGATAGTGGATTGGATTTACGAACAGCGGCGTCTTGATCATTAAGCCGGTTATATTACGGATTTTAACTGAAAAAAATCCTGGATCCATGGCGGGCTGAGTAGTCGTACTGAATAGATGTATTATATTTTTAAGCTGTTTTTATATTTTTGATGGCATTGGTACGAATACTAGGGCTTGAATTGTGTGTGCATTTAAGGAGTGAGTCATCTTGAATCTTGAGACAAGTGATACTGAATGCGAAGTTCACTCTACCATTGAACAGCGTATCGTTGTGATAGGTGGAACTGGCTTTGTTGGTCAGCATTTACTCAATTCTTTAGTTGATTACAGCAAAGAGTTCGAAATTATTTTCGCGGTCCATCGAAACGAGCCACATTGGTTAACAGAATCGCCTATACAGGTTCGACATTTTGACTTGGATGATAGCGCGTCGTTAGAGAAAATTTTGAATTGCGGCAGCATCGTTTTGAATTTGCTGCGGCCAGACGGCACCGGATGGTTCTTGTCAGCGATCAAGAATATTTTGCGCGCTTGCGGCAATGCACGTGTTAAGCGTTATATCCATGTTTCAAGTATTGACGTTTTTGGAGCAAGCCAGGACAGCATTTGTACTTCGGCTTCACAGATCGTGCCTATCACGCCTTATGAGCGTGAGCATGCCGCTGCTGAGAAGTTTGTGAGCGCCGTCAATGCCGAGCATTTCGAAGCCTTGATTTTGCGCCTTGGCGCGGTATTTGGTGTCGGTGGATTAAATATTGTTTCATTCGTAAGGGAAGTTTCGAGTGCCCCTGGCTGGAAACTCGCATTGCGCCGTTCATTGTACGGTGCGCGGCGAATGCATTTGGTCAGCGTTGAAAAAGTAGTCGAGGTTTTATTATTTGTTACAACGGCGGCACCAATAATTCAGGGGGAAATTATTGTAGTGACTGAAGACGCTGACGCTGATAATAATTTCGCTTATCTTCAGGATTGTTTGCTGGAAGTATTTAATCGTACTGCAGTATTGCATATTCCTTACCTCCCCTCGCGAGTGCTGCGTTTGGTATTAAATGCCAGAGGGATTAGTAATACCGATCCAATGCGTCGCTTCCAAGAAGATCGATTGTTGCAACTTGGATTGCCAGATTCTGCACTGTTCACCCAGCGCCTTAAAGGTTACTTGAGTCACTTGAGGGCTACGGTATGAATGTTTTATTGATTAATATTTCTCTTGATGCACAGCGTGGGGGAGGGACTGCGGAACGCACAAGACACTTAGCCAATACCCTTGCGGATAAAGGCTGTCGTTGTGAAGTCATCGCGATGTCCGGTGATTCCTGGCAGTCAGAATTTAATACTCGAGGTGTTAAAACCTACATTACTGGAAAAATGGGTCAACACTTTCCAATCCCATTGGTCAATTTTATGCGTCTGTGGAAAGCGGTGAAGTCTGCTGACATTATCCATATCATGGGCTACTGGAATTTGTTGAGTATTATTACCGGCTTCTTCGCCAGGATCGCGCGGACTCCTTATGTAC
>NZ_JBFUIC010000527.1:0-1991 GCF_056402075.1 Pseudomonas sp. P4_C3 | reverse complement strand
GGGCGTTTCTTCCATGCGCACCGAGAGGAAACCTTGCACGAAGTCTCGGGCCGCTTCCGGGCCCTGATCCATCGTGCCTCGCACCAACAGCGGCCAACGCACCGGCTCACCGACGATCTGCGGGCTGTCCGGCAGACCGGCGGCGCGCAACATGTCTTTGAGCAGCAGGTAAGCAGGATCACGGCTCTGGAAGGATTCGCCTGTGGGTAACTCCACCAGCAGCAGGCAACGCCCGGCCCGCAACAATTGCAGGGCGAAACGCGGGGGCGGCACGATCGGGGCCTTGACCACGACCGGCGCCTCTTCAGCCTCTTCCACCGGTTTGGCCCCGGTGCGCGTGCTTGCCAGCGATGGGCGCGGCACCTCGATCTTCGCCCGCTCGACCGGCTTGGCCACAGGCGCCACGGGCGTCTGGGCCACAACAGCGGGCACGACAGGCGCAACCACAATCGGCTCGGGGGTCTCCAGCAGCTCGGGCCGCGACGGTGCGGCAAAGGGCAATTCGGTGCGCGGCAGCCAGTTGACCACCTGCATGGCGGCCAGATAAGCGCGACGACGGGACTCGATAAGCAAAGGTCGGCCACTTGTGGATAACTAAAGTGCGCTGATTCTACCGCCGTTCGCTCAAGATCGCTTGCTGTTGATCGATAGCCTCGACCGATGCTCTTTATCGAAAGAATGCGACAGCCCGTCCCGAGATTGAATCGCATTGCCCCCGATGCAGTACAATCGCCGCTTTTAATCGCCAACCAGCCGGCCATTCCGATGATCGAACCCAAGCGCGTCTTGCGCGCCCTCGCTGAACACTGGGCACTTCTGGAGCCACTGTGCGAGCACTTCGACCAAGGCACCCTGAGCCTCAACGAATTGCGTTCACAGTTGGCCGCCCAGCAACTCGACAGTACGCCGCAGGACATCACCAGCCTGCTCGACGTGTGGATTCGCCTCGACATCCTGGTTCCCGTGGCCAAAAGCCCGAACCGTTTCGAGCTCAATGCGCAGATTCACGACTTCCTCGCCTATCTGCGCCGTGAACACCGCCTGGGCCTGTGCCTGGAAATCGAAGCCTACCTGCGCCACCTCGAGCGTCTGGCCGGTTATATCCAGGACGCGTTCGATATCCGCGACGGCAATGACCTGGCCCGCCAGTTGCGCCTGCTCGACATGCGGGTTCGCGACGTACTGAAAAAACTCGATAACGACGAACAGGCACTGGTGGCCGTCGCCGAACGGGCGAAAACCAGCGATCGGCAAATACCGTTGCGCCAGCGTTACGCTGAAGTGCTGGCGACCTGGGACGAATACGTCGAGCCGATGATTGATCTGGTGAACGCCGACGGCGCCTTCGAACAAGGCGTGCGCAAGGTCGAAACCGTCCTGCTGAAGATGCTCAGCGAACAGCAGCGCCTCGGCCACCTGGTCGACGACGACATGCTGCTGCGCACCCACGCACGCATCCTCGAAATGCAGACCAGCGCCCAACTGACCCTGCGTCATGCCCGCGAACTGCTGCTGCCGTTGCGTGAAGAAGCGCGCCGACACAACGCCGTGACCCGTGGCGCGGCACTGGCCCTGTCGATGATCCGCCGCAAAGGCATCGACGCCGTGCCACAAGCGGCCATGCCGATGTTCACTCGCCCGCAAAGCACCTTCCTTGGCAGTGCCAGTCAGGTCGAAGCCTACGTTTATGCGTTGGCCCGCTTCGAACCGAAACCGGCACGTTTCCCCAAGGCTCACAAGACCCAGAARGGCGAAGCGCCACGGGCACCACGCACCGTTCGGGAAATGCTCGAACGCTGCGAAGACGCCTTGCCGATGCCGGACCTGATGACCTGGCTGCTGGAGCAGGAACCTGACGGCGCCACCGACGAATTGCTGTACTGGTTCTCGCGCCTGTCGCGGGAAAAACGCTTCACGCGCGAGCGTCTGGAGCGTCGCGAATACCATACCCACGAGCATCTTCAGCAGGACGGCGAACGGTGCGTGGTGCC
>NZ_JBFUIC010000526.1:0-2091 GCF_056402075.1 Pseudomonas sp. P4_C3 | reverse complement strand
GTAGGAGCTGCCGCAGGCTGCGATCTTTTTATCTTACAAAATAAAAGTCAAAAGATCGCAGCCTGCGGCAGCTCCTACAGGATCGAGTTTCAAGACGAATGGCTTGGGTCGGCCTGACTGATCGGGCTAGAATGCCTGCCCCTAAAAATGATGGCGGCATCCGGCATGCGCATTCAGTTGAACGGCGAATCCTTTGAACTGCCCGACGGTGAAACCGTTGCGGCCCTGCTGAACCGTCTGGACCTGGCCGGACGCCGGGTGGCGGTGGAACTCAATCTGGATATCGTCCCGCGCAGTCAGCATGCAGACACCGCGTTGAACGACGGCGACAACGTCGAAGTGGTGCACGCCATCGGCGGCGGCTAGTAGCCTCGGCCGCGTGGCCACAGAATTCTGCAAGTACCTCACCCCTACAGAGGATTTCCCATGAGCATCGTTCGCAGCGACAAGCCTTTCGTCCTGGCCGGTCGTACTTACCAGTCGCGTTTGCTGGTCGGTACCGGCAAGTACCGTGACATGGAAGAAACCCGCCTGGCAATCGAAGCCTCAGGTGCCGAGATCGTCACTTTCGCCGTGCGCCGCACCAACCTTGGCCAGATCGAGGGCGAGCCGAACCTGCTCGAAGTGCTGTCGCCGGATCGCTACACCTTCCTGCCGAACACCGCCGGTTGCTACGACGCCATCGAAGCCGTGCGCACCTGCCGCTTGGCCCGTGAGCTGCTCGATGGCCACAACCTGGTGAAGCTGGAAGTGCTGGCCGACCAGAAAACCCTGTTCCCCAACGTGATTGAAACCCTCAAGGCCGCCGAAACGCTGGTCAAGGAAGGCTTCGACGTGATGGTCTACACCAGCGATGACCCGATCATCGCCCGGCAACTGGCGGAAATCGGCTGCATCGCCGTCATGCCGCTGGCTGGTCTGATCGGTTCGGGCCTGGGGATCTGCAACCCGTACAATCTGCAAATCATCCTGGAAGAAGCCAAGATTCCGGTGCTGGTGGATGCCGGTGTCGGTACTGCGTCCGACGCCACCATCGCCATGGAGCTGGGCTGTGATGCAGTGCTGATGAACTCGGCCATTGCCCACGCCCAGCAGCCGGTCATGATGGCTGAAGCCATGAAACATGCGATCGTCGCAGGCCGCCTGGCTTACCTCGCCGGCCGCATGCCGAAAAAACTCTATGCCAGCGCCTCTTCGCCGCTGGATGGTCTGATCAAGTAAGAGCCATTGATGACTGAATCGAACGACACGCCAATCCAGACGGAAGAAGGCGACGAGCGCCAACACCGCCGCATCAAGAGCTTCGTGATGCGCGCCGGGCGCATGACCGAAGGCCAGCAAAAGGGCCTGGAGCAGGGCACTCCGCTGTTCGTGCTGCCGCTGGCAGACGCGCCGGTGGATTTCGACCAGGTGTTCGGTCGCTCGGCACCGCGCTCGCTGGAAATCGGTTTCGGCATGGGCCATTCGTTGCTGGAAATGGCAGCGGCTGCGCCGGAGCAGGATTTCATCGGCGTCGAGGTTCACCGTCCGGGTGTCGGCGCGCTGCTCAATGGTGGCCACCGACTGGGAACCGTACGCCGAATACATGCTGGAAGTGATGAGCGTCGCGCCGGGCTACCGCAACCTCGCTGAAGACGGCAAGTGCGTTCCGCGCCCGGCCGAGCGGCCGATCACCAAGTTCGAACGCCGTGGCGAACGTCTTGGGCATGGCGTGTGGGATTTGAAGTTCGAGAAGCAGTCCTAAGCATCACCCAATACAAACTGYGGGAGCGACGGTGCGACGATTCGACTTGCTCGCGATGGCGGCCTGACAGTCAACAGAGATGTTGAATTTGATGGCCTCATCGCGAGCAAGTCGAATCGTCGCACCGTCGCTCCCACAGTTTGTATTGGGTGATGCTTAGGACTGCTTCTCGAACTTCAAATCCCACACGCCATGCCCAAGACGTTCGCCACGGCGTTCGAACTTGGTGATCGGCCGCTCGGCCGGGCGCGGAACGCACTTGCCGTCTTCAGCGAGGTTGCGGTAGCCCGGCGCGACGCTCATCACTTCCAGCATGTATTCGGCGTACGGTTCCCAGTCGGTGGCCA
>NZ_JBFUIC010000525.1:0-2021 GCF_056402075.1 Pseudomonas sp. P4_C3 | reverse complement strand
CTTCTCAGTCTGGCGCTCCTGGTATTCCCTTCCAGCGATGTCGAAGCCAAAAAGACAACCCTGAGTCTTGAACTGGAAAGCCCTGCTGAACAACTGACACAAGATCAAGACGCTGCTGAGGCCGTTCAAGCCACAAATGAACCAGCAACCTCCCCCTTCGCGCAGATCGACAACAGCGCCGAAGACACTCAGGAAACCGCTCAAGCCGAACCTGCGCCGGTCGTCGAAGAAAAGAAGCCGGCAAGCCACAGGGAAGTGATCGTCACCAAGGGTGACACCCTCTCTACACTGTTCGAGAAGGTCGGCCTCCCGGCCACCTCAGTGCATGACGTGCTGGCCAGCGACAAGCAGGCCAAGCAGTTCAGCCAACTCAAGCATGGGCAAAAACTCGAATTCGAACTGAGTCCTGACGGCCAGTTGACCAACCTGCACAGCAAGCTCAACGACCTCGAAAGCATCAGCCTGACCAAGAACGACAAGGGCTACACCTTCAACCGCATTACCGCCAAACCGACCGTGCGCTCGGCTTACGTTCATGGCGTGATCAACAGCTCGCTGTCGCAGTCCGCGGCCCGAGCGGGCCTGTCTCACAGCCTGACCATGGACATGGCCAGTGTGTTTGGCTACGACGTGGACTTCGCCCAGGATATTCGCCAGGGCGACGAGTTCGACGTGATCTACGAGCAAAAGGTGGTCAACGGCAAGGCCGTCGGCACTGGCCCGATCCTGTCGGCGCGCTTCACCAACCGCGGCAAGACCTACACCGCCGTACGCTACACCAACAAACAAGGCAACAGCAGCTACTACACCGCTGACGGCAACAGCATGCGCAAGGCGTTCATCCGCACACCGGTGGACTTCGCCCGCATCAGCTCGAAATTTTCCATGGGCCGCAAACATCCGATCCTGAACAAGATCCGCGCCCACAAAGGCGTCGACTACGCAGCACCGCGTGGCACGCCRATCAAGGCTGCCGGTGATGGCAAGGTCTTGCTGGCCGGCCGCCGTGGTGGCTACGGCAATACCGTGGTTCTCCAGCACGGCAATACCTACACCACGCTCTACGGCCACATGCAAGGCTTCGCCAAAGGCGTGAAGACTGGCGGCACGGTGAAACAGGGCCAGGTGATTGGCTATATCGGCACCACCGGCCTCTCCACCGGGCCGCACCTGCACTACGAGTTCCAGGTCAATGGTGTGCACGTCGACCCGCTGGGCCAGAAACTGCCAATGGCCGATCCGATTGCCAAGGCCGAACGCCCACGCTTCCTCGCCCAAAGCCAGCCATTGATGGCGCGCATGGAACAGGAAAAAGCCACTCTGCTAGCTTCGAGCAAGCGCTAAGTCATGGCGCTCTATATAGGTGTGATGTCCGGGACCAGCCTTGATGGCCTGGACATCGCACTGGTCGAGCAAGCCCCGGCGATCAGGCTGATCGCCTCTCACTACATCCCGATGCCCGATTCCCTGCGCGCCGAGCTGCTCGGCTTGTGTGCCAGCGGCCCGGACGAAATCGCCCGCTCCGCCATCGCCCAGCAGAACTGGGTGAAACTGGCAGCCCAAGGGATTCATGCCCTTCTCGCTCAGCAGCAACTGAAGCCTGACGACATTCGTGCGATCGGCAGCCATGGCCAGACCATCCGCCACGAACCGGCACGCGGTTTCACCGTGCAGATCGGCAACCCGGCCCTGYTGACGGAGCTGACCGGCATCACCGTGGTCAGCGACTTCCGCAGCCGTGACGTCGCTGCCGGCGGACAAGGTGCACCGCTGGTTCCTGCCTTCCACGAGACACTGTTTGAAGAACGGACCGGCAATCGTGCCGTGCTGAACGTCGGTGGATTCAGCAACCTGAGCCTGATCGAACCCGGTAAGCCTGTTGCCGGTTTCGACTGCGGCCCGGGCAATGTCCTGTTGGACGCCTGGATTCATCAGCAACGTGGCGACAACTATGACCGCGACGGCCACTGGGCCACCAGCGGCAAGGTTGAACCGGCTCTATTGAATGAGCTGCTCAGCGA
>NZ_JBFUIC010000524.1:0-2029 GCF_056402075.1 Pseudomonas sp. P4_C3 | reverse complement strand
ACTTCGTTGCTGTAGTACGGCAACGAGCGACGTAGCGCCGATGGCATGATCACGTAGGCATAGAGCTTCCAACCCGTCAGGCCATAGGCCTTCGCAGCTTCGACTTCGCCATGGGCCATGTTGCGAATTGCTCCGGCGAAAATCTCCGTGGTGTAAGCGCAGGTGTTCAGCGCAAACGCAAGGATGGTGCAGTTCATCGCGTCGCGAAAGAATGCATCGAGCACCGGTTGTGCACGAACTGCAGCCAGGCTGTAGATCCCGGTGTAGCAGATCAGCAACTGGATATAGAGCGGCGTTCCCCGAAACAGGTAGGTGTAGAACTGTACGGGCCAGCGCAGGTAACACTTGGATGAAACCCGGGCAATGGACAACGGGACCGACACCAAAAAGCCGATGAAGATTGAGGCACTGAGCAACCACAAGGTCATGGCCAGCCCCGTGATCTGGTGGCCGTCGCTATAGAGAAAAGGCTTCCAGTAATCTTGCAAGAGTTCGATCATCGTACAGCCTCCCGGGAACCTGCCGCATAACGCCGTTCCAACCAACGCAGGACATAGTTTGAAGTACTGGTAATTACCAAATAAATAAGCGCTGCCAAGACCAGAAAATAGAACAATTGATAGGTGCTTTTACCAGCGTCCTGGGCTGCCTTTACCAAGTCAGCAAGGCCTATGATCGACACCAGTGCAGTGGCTTTGAGGATGACCATCCAGTTATTGCCAATACCCGGTAAAGCAAAACGCATCATTTGCGGGAAGACCACAAAGCGAAAGCGCTGAGTGCGACTTAAGCCATAGGCGGTGGCCGCTTCCACCTGTCCACGGGGCACAGCTAACATCGCCCCGCGAAAGGTCTCAGTGAAATAGGCCCCGTAGATAAACCCCAGCGTGATGATCCCGGCAACAAACGGATTGATCTCTATGTATTCCCAATCCAGTGCCTGCGTGATCCCGGTCAACCAGGTTTGCAGGCTGTAAAAGATCAGTAGCATCAGCACTAGGTCCGGCACCCCGCGAATCAGGGTAGTGTAGAGCTGTGCCGGGATTCGCAGGAGTTTGACACTGGAAAGTTTGGCACTGGCCCCGATAAGACCAAGCAGCACGCTCAACAGCAGCGAGAGTATTGACAACTTGACGGTCATCCAGGCGCCCTCCAGCAACAGAGGACCGAACCCTTTCATGCTGTATGTGGAGAGCCCGAGGGCCTGCAACAGTATTTCGAACATAATTCAGGAACCTATCGCGATAATAAAGCGCCCGCCCCGAGGACGGGCACCGGGGCCTTACTTGCCGCTATAGAGATTCAGATCACCGAAGTGTTTTTTCTGGATTAAGTCATAGGTACCGTCATCGTGTAACGCTTGGATGCCCTTATCCAAAAATGCCTTGAGGTCTTTGTTACCTTTAGAGATACCAATAGCTGTTTTGGCTGGCAGTAACTCGCTGTCAACGGGCTTGCTGACTTCATAACCAGTGCCTTGGGGGGAATTCAAAAAACCCAGCTGAGCTTGCAGCATGTCCTGGATCGCCGCATCGAGGCGACCGGAAACCAGGTCGTAGTAAACCTGATCCTGGTTCTGATAGGCCTGAGTTTTGACACCAGCCTTATCCAGAACCGCTTTGGCATAGGCTTCCTGGATACTTCCTTGCAAATAGCCTACGGTCTTGCCCTTAAGGGAAGTAACCTCTTCGCTCAGACCAGAATTTTTCTTGAACACGTAAGAGGTTGCGCCGGAGAACAGCTCATTTGAGAAGTCGATGACTTTCTCGCGGGCTGGGGTCACCGTCATGGAAGAGAGAATGCCATCGAACTTGTTGGCCTTCAGGCCAGGAATCGTGCCGTCGAAATCGCTCTCGACCCATGTACATTTGACCTTCAATTTGGCACAGATTGCATTACCCAGATCGATATCAAACCCCGCAAGACTACCATCTGCCGCTTTAGACTCGAATGGTGCGTAAGAAGCATCAACGCCAAAACGCAGTTCTTTGTATTCCTTGGCCAGAGCGACATTCGCGCAAAGTAAAGT
>NZ_JBFUIC010000523.1:0-2035 GCF_056402075.1 Pseudomonas sp. P4_C3 | reverse complement strand
CTTGCCGGCCACCCTCAGCCTGAAGGCGTGCATCTGACGCCTGAAGTGAGGCATCACCGGCATTACACGCGATTTCCTGAGCGGCTGCACCCAGCTCGTTGATCGCTGCTGCAATGCTGTTGGTGCGATTGGCCTGTTCGTCGGAATTTGCTATGGATGAGCTGGAGGCAAACATCACTCGCTTTGCCACTTCGTTGACTTGTTCGGTCGCTGATGAGACTTCGCGTATTGAATGTTGGATTCGCTCCACGAAAAGGTTGAAGTCGCTGGCCAATTCTCCAAACTCATCTTGAGAATGCACGGCCAAACGTCGGGTCAGGTCCCCCTCCCCCTGGGCTATATCGCGCATGGCTTTGCCCATTAACCTCAGAGGTTGCATCAGTACGCGGATTAGCATGCCCAGTAGAAGCAACGTGATTAGCACGGCAAACAGAGTGGCGAAAATAGCTGAAGCGCGGAAATCGCCTAACGCCTGGTAGGCTTTTTTCTTGTCGATGGACAAACCGATATACCAGTTGACCGAGGGCAGCCCCTTGATCGGCGAGAACATCAGAATATAAGGAACACCCGCCTGCTCAGTCTCACTGAAATGGGTACTGATAGCGGGTGTGTCTTGCGGATAGATATCGATAAGATTTTTCATCACCAAGTCTTTATCCGGGTGAGCAAGTATCTTGCCGTCGGCACTGACCAGGAAGGCATAACCGATGCCGCCCAGATCGAGCGAACTGACAATTTTCGCCAGGGTATCCAAAGTCAGGTCACCACCGACCACACCGAGAGGTTGGTTTCCATGGTGAACCGGAGTAGCGATGGTCATCATCAACTGGCCAGTGGATGCATCCAGGTACGGCTCAGTCAAAGTCGTACCACCAGCTGCCATCGCATCCTTGTACCAAGGCCGGGTACGCGGGTCATAATCGGCGGGCAATTCGTCTTTTGGTCGCATCGCAAAGCTGCCGTCGATACCCCCAAGATAGGTGAAGTTAAATGTTGAAAGCAGCGTCTTCTGTTCCAGCAGGCGCACCACACTGTCCGGCGTATTGTCGTTGGCAACAGTCTGAGCGWCGGTGTCTATCAGCAAAACACGTCCAGACAGCCAAGCCTGGACATTGCTTGCAGCAATTTTGCTCATCCCCTCAAGGTGGCTTTCGAGGTTTGTATGTATAGCGTCACGCTGAAAATAATCGTTGTACAGTGTGAATAATGAGAATGCTGCAATGACTACGAGCGATGCGGCGAGCAGAACTTTGTGGCTGAACCTTAAGTGGACAGTCATTGGCAATTTACCCGAGATTAAAAATTTCTGTTTTTATTATTTAACGCCAACGACAGCCGTTCAGGCCTTCACCGGCTCATCTCATGCATAGCCTGCATCTTTTGATACTTTTCACCGCTAGTCGCAGTGTGTGGATGAATGCTTAACTACCGCCAGCTCAGGATAGGCAACTAGTTTTTCGATATACAGCTCCTCATTCTCCAACCAAACTTCCGTAAGTGCACGATAGTGCTTCATGTCCTTGCAGCGCATGCGTAGGCTATAGTCGAACGGGTCACCAATAAGCCGGCACTCCAGGACCTGAGGACAGTTATCTACACATGCTTCGAAGGCTTTTTGTGCAGTGCGCCGATTCTGGCTCGATATAGCGACCAATACCTGTAGGGACAATCCCGGTGAGACCTTTTGCACATCGATGAACGCACCATAACCGCGAATCACCCCTAGCCTCTCCAACTTGCGTACGCGTTGCTGGCAAGGGCTTGCGGTCAGGTGCACAAGTGTTGCTAGTTTCTGGTACGTGATGCGCCCGTCATGGCGTAATACGTCAATGATAGCCTCATCAATACGCCCCAATGTTCGTGAAAAATCGGGATTTTTTTCCTTCCTTTTCATTGTTAACTCTATTCACTTCAGTCCATTAGACAGAAACTGTTGAAGGCGCTCGCTGCGCGGATTATCCAGAATCTCTGCCCCACCCTGCTCCTCGACTCGGCCTTGATGCAGAAACAGTAACTGGCTCGACACCTTGCGGGC
>NZ_JBFUIC010000522.1:0-2036 GCF_056402075.1 Pseudomonas sp. P4_C3 | reverse complement strand
CGCGTAGGAGCTGCCGCAGGCTGCGATCTTTTGATCTCGCCGTTGATTTTGGTTTTGTTGTTTGATCTTTGATCTTGCTGTTTAAACCGCAGTGTCGAGGTTCAGGTGCAGGTTGTCGATCAACCGTGTAGTCCCCAGGAAGGCCGCCACCAGAATCACCAGGTCACGATCCTGCGCCGTCGCTGGGCGCAAGGTCAGGGCATGGCGGATTTCCAGATAGTCAGGACGCAGGCCGGCTGTTTCGAGCTGTTTGATCTGCGTGCCGATCAGCGCCGGGTAGTCGCGTTCACCCTGCTTGATCGCCTCGCCGATCGCTTTCAGCGTGCGGTAGACCACCGGTGCCACAGCGCGTTGCTCTTCGTTGAGGAAGCCGTTGCGCGACGACAGCGCCAGGCCATCGGCCGCCCGTACGGTCGGCTCACCGATGATCTGGATCGGCATGTTCAGGTCATGTACCAGCGCACGAATCACCGCCAGTTGCTGGAAATCTTTTTCGCCGAAAATCGCCAGGTCCGGCTGGACCATGTTGAACAGCTTGCTGACCACCGTCGCCACACCTTCGAAATGACCCGGCCGGCTGGCGCCGCACAGTCCTTCGGACAGTTGCGGGACGCTGACGCGGGTCTGGCCGGCCATTCCGTCGGGGTACATCTCTTCAACAGTGGGGGCARACAACAAATGGCAACCGGCCTGGAGCAGTTTTTCCTGGTCGGCGGCGAGGGTGCGCGGGTACTTGTCGAGGTCTTCGCCAGCACCGAATTGCAGCGGGTTGACGAAAACGCTCGCCACCACGAAGTCCGCCCGCTGGGAGGCTTTGGTCACCAGTGCAACGTGACCGCTGTGCAGGTTACCCATGGTTGGCACAAAGGCGATGCGCTTGCCTTCGCTACGGGCGCGGGCCACTGCGGCCCGTAGTTCGCGTACGGTTTTTACGGTGTTCATGCAGAGAATCCGTGTTCGATCCCAGGGAAGGTCGCCGCTTTGACTTCAGTCACGTAGGCATTCAATGCAGCTTCAATGCTGGTTTGGCCAGTCATGAAGTTTTTTACGAATTTTGGCAAGCGGCCGGTAATGGACAGCCCCAGCATGTCGTGCAGAACCAGCACCTGGCCATCGGTGCGATTGCCGGCGCCAATACCAATCACCGGTATCTTCACCGCCTGGGTGATTTCTTCGGCCAGTTCGCTCGGGACGCACTCGAGCAGCAACATTGCCGCACCAGCCTGTTCCAGGGAAATCGCGTCGGCACGCATCTGCCGGGCCTGGTTTTCATTGCGACCCTGGACCTTGTAGCCGCCAAGGATGTTCACCGATTGCGGCGTCAGGCCCATGTGCGCGCAGACAGGGATGCCGCGCTCGGCCAGCAGGCGGATCGAATCGGCCAGCCACAACGCTCCTTCGACCTTGACCATGTGCGCGCCGGCCTGCATCAACAGGGCGCTGTTGGTCATGGCTTGCTCGGTGGTGGCGTAGGCCATGAAAGGCAGGTCGGCGAGGATCAGGGCATCGCTGTTACCGCGTTTGACGGCGGCCACGTGATAAGCCATTTCTGCAGTGGTGACAGGCAAGGTGCTGTCGTGGCCCTGCAAAACCATGCCGAGGGAGTCGCCCACCAGCAGCACTTCGACGCCGGCCTGATTGCAGGCATGGGCGAAGGTCGCGTCGTAGCAGGTCAGCATGGTGATCTTTTCACCTTTTTGCTTCAGACCTTGCAGGGTGGTCAGGGTGATGGCTGGCATGAAAAGTTCCTCATTCAGGCGCTGTGGAAACTACTGCGAGTAACGCGCGTGATTCTTCGTTGAATACAGGCGCACGTTCTTTTGTCGTGCTTTTAAGGCCTGGATTGCGCCCTTGAACGCCGTGTTGGCGGCAGCGGGACGCCTATAGTCGTGAGGAGAACGAGGGAAGTCAATTGCGTGTGTTACCGCATTGTTACGGGTGGGGTGTTACCGGGGTAACTGATGCGATTCAGCAGCAGATCTTGTGCCTGGCCCAAGATCCCCTGTAGGAGCGAGCCTGCTCGCGATAGCGGTCTG
>NZ_JBFUIC010000521.1:0-2046 GCF_056402075.1 Pseudomonas sp. P4_C3 | reverse complement strand
GTCCACAGTCTGCGCAGTTCCATCTGGCGTAATCGGGGCGAGCAGTGGCAGATGGTTTTCCACCAGGGGACATTGGTTCCCAGTGAACAATGACGCAGGCATTCATGGCGAATCCGGATCCCTCGCGAGCAAGCTCGCTCCTACAGTGCCCGCGGCGAGTCGGAGAATGTTGTGAACACCCCGGATTACTGTAGGAGCGAGCCTGCTCGCGATGGTCGTCAATGATGACGCGTGCTGCCTGAATAAACGCGGCGGGTCTGAATTTTTCGCGAGCAGGCTCGCTCCTACAGGGGATTGCGTCAGGTAACAAAAAACCCCGCAGCTTTCGCGACGGGGTTTCTGGTGTTTCAACTCAGCGCTTAATGGTGCTCACGGGTCGCACGGAATTTAACATCCGGCCAGCGCTCTTCCATCAGGGCCAGGTTGACCCGCGTAGGTGCGAGGTAGGTCAGGTGACCGCCGCCGTCCAGTGCCAGGTTTTCCACAGCCTTGTTGGAGAATTCCTCAAGCTTTTTCTTGTCGCTGCATTCGATCCAGCGCGCGGAATAAACGGTGATCGGCTCGTAGGAGCATTCGACCTTGTACTCCTCTTTCAAGCGGCTGGCGACCACATCGAACTGCAGCACACCGACGGCGCCGAGGATGATGTCGTTGCTGCGTTCAGGGAAGAACACCTGGGTCGCGCCTTCTTCGGCCAACTGCTGCAAGCCTTGGCGCAGTTGCTTGGATTTCAGCGGATCTTTCAGGCGCACGCGACGGAACAGTTCCGGGGCGAAGTGCGGGATACCGGTGAAGCCCAGGACTTCGCCTTCGCTGAAGGTGTCGCCGATCTGGATGGTGCCGTGGTTGTGCAGGCCGATGATGTCGCCGGCGAACGCTTCTTCCAGTTGCTCACGCTCGGAGGAGAAGAAGGTCAGCGCGTCGCCGATGCGCACGTCCTTGCCGGTGCGCACGTGGCGCATCTTCATGCCCTTCTCGTATTTGCCGGAGCAGATACGCATGAAGGCGATGCGGTCGCGGTGTTTCGGGTCCATGTTCGCCTGGATCTTGAAGATGAAGCCCGAGAACTTCTCTTCCACCGGCTCCACGGTGCGCTCGTTGGCCACGCGTGCCAGTGGGCGCGGCGCCCAATCAACGACGGCGTCGAGTACGTGGTCGACACCGAAGTTGCCCAGTGCCGTACCGAAGAACACCGGGGTCAGTTGGCCGTCGAGAAATTCCTGCTGGTTGAACTCGTGGCAGGCGCCCTGCACCAACTCCAGCTGCTCGATGAAACGCTCGTACTCGTCACCCAGATGCGCACGGGCTTCATCGGAGTCGAGCTTCTCGATGATCTTGGTTTCGGTGCGCTCGTGGCCGTGACCGGCGGTGTACACGATGATGTAGTCATCGGCGAGGTGATACACGCCTTTGAAGTCACGGTAGCAACCAATCGGCCAGGTGATCGGCGCAGCCTTGATCTTGAGGACGGCTTCGATTTCGTCGAGCAGTTCGATCGGGTCGCGGATGTCACGGTCTAGTTTGTTGATGAAGCTGACAATCGGCGTGTCACGCAGACGGCAGACATCCATCAGGGCGATGGTCCGTGGCTCTACACCTTTACCGCCGTCGAGGACCATCAAGGCCGAGTCCACCGCCGTCAGGGTGCGGTAGGTATCTTCGGAGAAGTCTTCGTGGCCCGGGGTGTCGAGCAGGTTGATCATGTGCTCGCGATACGGGAACTGCATGACCGACGTGGTAATGGAAATACCCCGCTGCTTTTCCATTTCCATCCAGTCGGAGGTGGCATGGCGGTCGGATTTACGCGATTTCACCGTACCAGCTACCGCAATCGCCTTGCCCATCAGCAAGAGCTTCTCGGTGATGGTGGTCTTACCGGCATCGGGGTGGGAAATAATGGCGAAAGTGCGGCGTTTCGCGACTTCGGCGGCCTGTTTGGTCATGGGAAATCGCCTGGCAGGTGATTCAAAAAAGGGCGCAGATTATAGCCCAAGTTGATCGAAGAACCGAACCGTTGAGCACATTAGGGGTGGCCAAATGCAGCTT
>NZ_JBFUIC010000520.1:0-2049 GCF_056402075.1 Pseudomonas sp. P4_C3 | reverse complement strand
GCGATAGCCGGTATCGATGCGGGTGAACAGTGGCGTTTCGGGGCTGTTCAGGCGGCTGATCCAGTCCGGGAAAAAGTTGCAGGCCAAGGTGTGCAGCGAGGCGAAGGTCAGAGCCCGGTCGACGATTTTCACACTCTGCTCGCAGTCGCGGGCCATGCGAACCAGCTCCACGGCATTGGGCAACAAGGCTTCACCGGCGGCAGTCAGGCGCACTGGATTCTTGTCCCGATCTATCAGGGTAGCCCCCAGGCGCGCCTCCAGCAATTGAATGCGCCGGCTCAATGCCGACTGCGATGAGCCGCGCATGCTGGCCGCTGCCGTGAACTTGCCGGTATCAGCGAGGGCGAGAAAATCTTCATACCAGTCGATGTTCATAAAGTTATTCCAAAATTCGATAGCGCGGTCAGCATAGTGGATCAAGAGTCGCTATCCCTATGCCTGCCCCAGTGTTTATTGTGCGCAAACACGCCACCTGCCGTCTGTGTGTGAACAAGAAGAAAAACTTTCAAGGGGCAAATGATATGCATAAATTGAACAGGGTGAAGCTTTTACTCGGAACCTCGCTGTTGGCGTTGGCCCTGGCCGGCACTGCCGAGGCAAGTGTGCTGGATAAGGTCAAGGCGCACGGCGCCGTGCGCTGTGGGGTGGCCAGCGACAAGCCCGGCTTCTCGCTGATTGACGATAAAGGCCGCTGGACCGGCATGGACATCGATCTTTGCCGCGCCGTGGCCGCAGCCGTATTGGGCGATGCGGACAAGGTCGAGTATTTGGCCACCACCGCGAAAAACCGCTTCACTGCCCTTGCCTCTGGCGAAATCGACATTCTCTCGCGTGCCACCTCCTGGACCGCTGACCGGATCGCCAGCCTGGGGGTGGATTTCACCACCGTCTGGTTCTACGACGGCCAGGGTTTCATGACCCACGCCCAGGACGGCATCAAGCAGCTCACGGATCTGGACGGTGCCACCTTCTGCCTGTCGCCGGGCACCACGTCTGAGCAGAACCTGGAAGATTATTTCGGCCAGCGCGGCCTGACCTACAAGACCGTGGTCATCGAGAAGAGTCCGGAACTCTACGCCGCGTTCCAGCATGGACGCTGCAATGCCATCTCCAATGACTTGTCGGGCCTGGCCTCGCGCCTCACGCAGATGAGCAATCCCAAGGACTACGCGCTGTTGCCGGAGGTGATTTCCAAGGAGCCCTTGGGCGCCTTCGTGGCCCAGGGTGACACCACCTGGCGCAACATCGTGACCTGGACCGCCTATGCCCTGATGACCGCCGAAGAGTTGGGCGTCACGTCCAGCAACGTCGATGAGTTGCATGGGAAAAAGGATGCGCCGGCGGACATTGGCCGCTTGCTCGGCAGCCAGGGAACCCTCGGCAAAGCCTTTGGCCTTGACAATGAATGGGCTTACCGCGCGATCAAGCAGGTGGGCAATTACGCGCAGATTTATGACCGTAATCTCGGCCAAGAGACCGCGCTGAACTTCCCGCGCGGGCTCAACCGAAGCTGGAAGGACCAAGGGTTGTTGTATGCGCCACCGATTCGTTGATGGCTGCGGATCCTGGATTAACCGAACGGAATGCCTGTCATGTTGACTCATCGTTTTCGCATCATGAGCGTCTTGCAGCAAGGCCTCGTCTTGGCCTTGGTGGCGGCGGTGCTCTATCTGTTGGCCAGCAACGCTGCGGCGAATCTCGGGAAGTTGAACATCGCCTCCGGGTTCGGCTTTTTGTCCCAGCGTGCCGGCTATGACATCAGCTTCTCGCTGATCGACTACACCCCGGATGCGACCTACGCGCGGGCTTACCTGGTGGGGTTGCTCAATACCTTGCTGGTCTCGGTGCTGAGTATCGTGCTAGCGACCCTGCTGGGCGTCGCACTGGGTCTGGCCAGGGTATCGCAGAACTGGCTGATCAAGCGCCTGAGTAGCACCTGCATCGAGTTCCTGCGCAACGTGCCGCTGGTGGTGCATCTGGTCTGGTGGTACGGCCTGGCCCTGGCGTTGCCGGGGGTCAAGCAGTCGGCTTCGTTGTTTGGCGTTGTCT
>NZ_JBFUIC010000519.1:0-2058 GCF_056402075.1 Pseudomonas sp. P4_C3 | reverse complement strand
CAAAAACGGAGCGTTCGCACGCTCCGTTCTTCGTTCAAGTCGCAATTATTTGCCGACTTGCTTTTCCTTGATTTCCGCCAGGGTCTTGCAGTCGATGCACAGGTCGGCGGTAGGACGCGCTTCGAGGCGCTTGACGCCGATCTCGATGCCGCAGGATTCACACCAGCCGTACTCTTCGTCTTCGATCAACTGAAGTGTCTTGTCGATCTTCTTGATCAACTTGCGTTCGCGATCGCGGGCACGCAGTTCGAGGGCGAATTCCTCTTCCTGGCTGGCACGGTCTGCCGGGTCAGGAAAGTTGGCCGCTTCGTCCTTCATGTGGTCCACGGTCTTGTCGACACCTTCCATCAGCTCTTTCTTCCACTGATTCAGGACCTTGGTGAAGTGCTTGCGCATGGGTTCGCCCATGTACTCTTCGCCGGCTTTCTGAACATAGGGCTCGAAGCCGCTGATCGCCTGGTTTTGCTGCTTTGCTTGGGTGGACATGAAATAGACCGCCTCTACTCTTGTAATCCATCTGCGCAGGATTGCTCCATCACCGGCACCTGCTCGGCCCTGCGGCTGCAAGCGGGCGAACTTACCAGATCAACTCGGGCCGCGCTACTCCCGGATGTCGAGCTCGCGGCACAGGGTGCTTGCAAATGATGACAAACCGTTGTCTGGTGGCTCTGGAACCCTGCTCAATTATTGATTTTAGTCAATCCTTGCGCGCGCGCTCGAGTCGTTTGTGATCGGGGTTACAAGGCCTCTGACCGCTTTAGGTTCTCGCTCGTTCCTGCGCTTGGGTAGAATCGGTTTTTTCTCCGTTGAAGGAAGGCCAATGGCTCAGCCCTACAGTGCCCGCAGTCGCGCAATCGAACCTTTCCATGTCATGGCGTTGTTGGCGCGGGCCAATGAATTGCAGGCGGCCGGCCACGATGTGATCCACCTGGAAATCGGCGAGCCGGACTTCACCACCGCCGAACCGATCATCCAGGCTGGCCAGGCTGCGCTGACAGCGGGGAAAACCCGTTACACCGCCGCGCGCGGCATTCCGGAGCTGCGTGAGGCCATTTCGGGCTTTTATCAGCAGCGTTATGGTTTGAACATCGACCCGCGGCGCATCCTCATCACGCCTGGCGGGTCCGGCGCGTTGCTGCTGGCCAGCGCTTTGCTGGTCGACCCCGGTAAACACTGGCTGCTGGCGGACCCGGGCTACCCGTGTAACCGGCATTTCCTGCGGCTGGTCGAAGGCGCGGCACAACTGGTACCGGTCGGTCCGGATGTGCGTTATCAATTGACGCCTGGCCTGATCGAGCGTCATTGGGACCACGACAGCGTCGGCGCATTGGTGGCATCGCCAGCCAATCCGACCGGCACGATCCTGACCCGCGACGAGCTGGCGAAGTTGTCTGTTGCGATCAAGGAGCGCCACGGTCATCTGGTGGTCGACGAGATTTATCACGGCCTGACCTACGGCACCGATGCGGCCAGCGTGCTGGAAGTCGACGACAGTGCATTCGTTCTGAACAGTTTTTCGAAGTACTTCGGGATGACCGGTTGGCGGCTCGGATGGCTGGTGGCCCCCGACGCGGCCGTCGGTGAGCTGGAAAAGCTCGCCCAGAATCTCTACATCAGTGCACCCAGCATGGCGCAGTACGCTGCACTGGCCTGTTTCGAACCGGCAACCATCAGCATTCTCGAAGAGCGTCGCGCCGAATTTGGCCGGCGTCGGGATTACCTGCTGCCGGCCTTGCGTGAATTGGGCTTCGGCATTGCGGTGGAGCCGGAAGGAGCTTTCTACTTGTACGCCGATATCAGCAAGTTCGGCGGCGATGCCTTCGCGTTCTGTAAACACTTTCTCGAAACCGAGCATGTGGCATTCACCCCGGGGCTGGATTTCGGGCGTTATCAGGCCGGGCATCATGTGCGGTTCGCCTATACGCAAAACATCGAGCGTTTGCAGGAGGCGGTCGAGCGCATTGCCCGTGGGTTGCGGAGCTGGCAAGGCTGATGCGATTTCATCCTCCCCCCCGTGGGTTGCGGAGCTGGCAAGGCTGATGCGATTTCATCCTCCCC
>NZ_JBFUIC010000518.1:0-2074 GCF_056402075.1 Pseudomonas sp. P4_C3 | reverse complement strand
GCAATAAGCCAAACGACACGGTGACGAAGTTTTTCAGTAGCATCGAGGCGATTTCCTTATAAACAGTTTATTCAGGCAGAGCAGAATGTCAGCTGCATCTCTGCCGCGACCTGGCCTGAAAATAATCTCACCTCGATGGTGTCTGCCAAAGTCAATAACTCATATTTATGAGGTCGTCAGAATGGTCAAAACACCGTTTGCACCGGGTTACACCCTACACGTCAGAGTAATATGAGCGAGCTGGCGTAACTCGTGCCTGTATCACCTTGTGGTGGGGTGGAGAGAGGAAAATCACTGTCCTGATCGTCCGAGTGATACTCATTCTCACTATGAATTTTCAGATGCGATAGTTTCTGGCGATCATCCGGGCTTGTTTCAATTTCATAATATTCAATGGTCGTGCTTTCGACGGAGTGCTCGTCGTGAGCCAACGAATAAAGTGGCATGGCAGACAAGAATACAACCGCCAGAAATCCGAAAGTCGTCGAATTATGGGTTCGCAGGAAATGCAGGGCTTTCACTTGATTCTCCTGTATAGGGCATTGTCCCGGACGAGAATCAAGCAGGCTCGACTCCAAGGATTATCGGCGAGGAATTTTTGGCAGGAGAGACGTTTGATTCAAATCAATAAGTGTTATTTTTGTTTGAGAAGTTCTTTGATGTGAAGCTGTCCCAAGCGGGTGTTGAGTCGATTCGGGAGGCCGATTAATGGTTCATGCAACGCAAGCGACCAAGTTCATGTACGTAAAAACACACGGCGTTTTTATCCGGCGTCGGAATCAATTCGTAGTTTAGAATGGCGCCTTCTTGCAAGACGTATTGACGTCTGAAAAACAGGTCAGGGGTCTTTTCAATGGCAAAAAGTTCATTGTCCTGGCTGAGTTTTATGTTGCTGACTTTGATTTCGACATGAGTTTTGCTTTCGTCGATTATATTCGCTGAAATGGTCGCATTGCGGATTTTTCCATTCAGGCTTTCCAGCGTGGTCCCCGTGAGTCGGCCATGCCCGATAGTGAGGTACTCTTCGATGTTCAGTTGATCAAGATCTTCCAGCCATTGTCGGGTTTTTGTTTGATAACTGGTGTTTTCCATGTAGTGCGAAGGAGAGTGCACAAGCGAAAAAATGCAGAGTGCATTGATCAAGGCTATGACCGGCCAGTGAACGGCTTGCGGAATTTCAAACTTCATAGGGTGACTTCCAAACATTGACGGATCATCAAGGCGAGGTCTCTTTCGCTGCTGTTCAATTGTAGATTTGCAGTGCTGAGATCCGGGCGAATGCACGAAACGGAATAATTGGCTTTATACAGGTTGATCCAGACTTGACCCTTCAGGTTTGGCGGTAATTGTTCAGTTTGTTTGGCCGACAAGTTCATCAGGGCTTGAGCCTCGGCAAGATCGCTGCCCACGGCGTGTATGACCAGTCCATTCTTGTCGACGCTGGAAATTTCAATTTTTGGCGCGTCGAAGTCGAATTTAAAAATAGTAAAGGCAACGACTGCCAGCGTAACCATATAAGCGATCAGCTGGGCCTTTGTAATGCGAGTGGATTTATTGGTTTTACCTGAGGGTGCAAGCAGCCCATCACTACCAGGTGGCGGTAGTTGTCCAGGGATGGGGGCGGGTGGCTGCGCTGTTTGCTCTGAGGGTGCTGGTACATCTGCTGCTGCATCGACTACACAGTGCCGGTTGAAGCAGTATCCGCGTCGAGGAACAGTCATCAGGATCTCGTGATCCCGACTGTCATTGAGAATATTGCGTAGTGAGAAAACCGTTTGGTTCAAACTGCCGGAGGCAACCACGCGGTCATTCCAGGTGTAGTCGATGATTTCATCGCGGCTTTTAGTGACACCTGGCTCCATGAGCAGCAGGTCCAACAGGCGCGACTCAGCTCTACCTAGCGTGGAGTTTTGTACATCTCCATGGGGTGTTGTAATGGAAAGCATGGCGCTGTCCGGGTCGAATACCGCCACGGCGCCATTTTTCAACTTGAAGGTGTAGCTCATAGAAATCTTCCGTTCAGGCGGTACTGGCCTGAGTATAGGGGCCGGATTTGGCTCGGTGCATTCTGGTC
>NZ_JBFUIC010000517.1:0-2076 GCF_056402075.1 Pseudomonas sp. P4_C3 | reverse complement strand
AATGTAGGAGCTGCCGAAGGCTGCGATCTTTTGATCTTTCTTTCCCGCAAACAACAAAGCCGCCCGAAGGCGGCCTTGTTGATGGGGTCGAAGCTTAGTGCTTCTCGCCAGCCAGCTTGTGCTCGAGGTAGTGAATGTTCACGCCCCCTTTGCAGAAGCCTTCATCGCGGGTCAGGTCGCGGTGCAACGGGATGTTGGTCTTGATCCCGTCAACCACGATTTCGTCCAGCGCATTGCGCATGCGCGCCATGGCTTCGTCACGGGTTGCGCCGTAGGTGATCAGCTTGCCAATCAACGAATCGTAGTTCGGTGGAACGGCATAGCCACTGTACAGGTGCGAGTCGACGCGAACGCCGTTGCCGCCTGGAGCGTGGAAATGCTTGACCGTGCCCGGGCTCGGCATGAAGGTTTTCGGGTCTTCGGCGTTGATCCGGCATTCCAGTGCGTGACCGCGGATGACCACGTCATCCTGGGTGAACGACAGCTTGTTGCCGGCGGCGATGCTGAGCATCTCCTTGACGATGTCGATGCCGGTGACCATTTCCGAAACCGGATGCTCTACCTGGACACGAGTGTTCATCTCGATGAAGTAGAAGCGACCGTTTTCGTACAGGAACTCGAAAGTGCCTGCGCCACGGTAGCCGATATCGATGCACGCCCTGACGCAGCGTGCGAGTACTTCCTCACGTGCGTTCTCGTCGATGCCCGGTGCCGGCGCTTCTTCAAGAACCTTCTGGTGACGACGTTGCAGCGAGCAGTCGCGGTCGCCCAGATGGATAGCGTGACCCTGGCCATCGGAAAGTACCTGGACTTCCACGTGACGTGGGTTGGTCAGAAACTTTTCCAGATAGACCATCGGGTTGCCGAACGCCGCGCCTGCTTCGGAGCGGGTCAGTTTCGCCGAGGAAATCAGGTCTTCTTCTTTGTGCACAACGCGCATGCCGCGACCACCGCCGCCGCCAGCGGCCTTGATGATCACCGGGTAACCGACTTCGCGACCGATGCGCAGAGCGGTTTCTTCGTCTTCCGGCAGCGGGCCGTCAGAACCCGGAACAGTCGGTACGCCGGCAGCGATCATGGCGTGCTTGGCCGATACCTTGTCGCCCATCAGGCGAATGGTTTCGGCTTTCGGGCCAATGAACGCGAAGCCGGAATTCTCGACCTGTTCGGCGAAGTCGGCGTTTTCCGCAAGGAAACCGTAGCCCGGGTGAATGGCGGTGGCGCCAGTCACTTCGGCCGCGGCAATGATTGCCGGAATGTGCAGGTAGGAATGGGCGGCCGATGCCGGACCGATGCAGACGGATTCGTCTGCCAGGCCCAGGTGCATCAGTTCCTTGTCAGCCTTGGAGTAAACGGCGACGGTCTTGATGCCCATTTCTTTGCAGGCGCGCAGGATCCGCAGGGCGATCTCACCGCGGTTGGCGATCAGAACTTTTTCCAACTTCGCAGTCATCAAAGGCTCTCCGCGGTTCAAACGATGGTGAACAGCGGTTGGTCGTACTCAACCGGCTGGCCGTCTTCGACGAGGATGGATTCGATCACACCGCTGGTTTCAGCTTCGATGTGGTTCATCATCTTCATGGCTTCAACGATGCACAGGGTGTCGCCTTTCTTCACGGTCTGGCCGACTTCCACGAAGGACGGCGAGGTTGGCGAAGACTTGCGATAGAAAGTACCGACCATCGGCGAACGGGCAACGGTGCCGTTCAGTGCTGGCGCGGCCGGAGCAGCAGGTGCGGCAGCGGCAGCCGGAGCGGCGGCAGCGACAGGCGCGGCAGCCGGAGCATGCATTGGAGCTGGTGCGTAGTACTGCTGAGCCGGGGTCTTGCTATGACGGCTGATGCGTACGGACTCTTCGCCTTCCTTGATCTCGAGCTCGTCGATGCCGGACTCTTCCAGCAATTCGATCAGTTTCTTAACTTTACGGATATCCATGAATCATCAACTCCCAAGGGTCGGTCAGGGGCGGTTAACTTGTTGTTCAAGCTGTTCCAGGGCGGCCTCCAGGGCCAGTCGATAACCGCTGGCGCCAAGGCCGCAGATCACTCCCACCGCTACGTCGGAGAAGTAAGAGTG
>NZ_JBFUIC010000516.1:0-2090 GCF_056402075.1 Pseudomonas sp. P4_C3 | reverse complement strand
ATCATCCATACTCCAGCCGTGTCAGGTGTCCCCGCGAGTTTCATGCGCCAGAGTCTGGAAGCAGCCGGTTTCGACATGGCCGCCTTGCAAGGCAAGGGCGAGATCAACTTCGGCTCCAAGCTCAAACCCGTGAGCGATGAGGCCAAAGCCTGGAAAACCGTTTGGTCTGCCGGCCAGGGCGTGGGAGAAATCGAGGACTTGCCGAGTGTCGAGCAGTTGATTGCACGTCTCGACGCGGAGTACCGCAAGGCCCTGGAGCAGGCTGCCCAGTTGACCAAACGCTGGCCGAGCTGACAGCARACCTTGGCCAGTCTTGCCCGGCTGGCCTTACTCTCGCCCGGGCACAACATTCTTCTTTCAACCTCTCGCGACAAGGATGCTTCGCACATGGGCGAAAATCATTTCAAGATCGTATTCGAGGGCGCCTTGCTGCCCGGTGTCGACATCACCACGGCAAAGCTCAATCTCGCCGACTTGTTCAAAAGCGATGTCACGGCCATTGAACGCTTGTTCACCGGGCGTCCGGTAGCGCTCAAACGCAACCTGTCGCAAGCCGATGCCCAGACCTATCTCCAGGCGCTGAGCAAAACCGGTATCGACGCCCGCATCGAAGCCGAAACGCCGATCGAACTGAACCTCGCCGACGTTCACGACCACCCTTCGGCCAGTAGCCAGGCTGCCCTGGCAGATCCGCAGTCCCCTTACGCTCCGCCTCGCGCGCCCGTCGGCGAAGCCGTGGCGGAATTCGCCACGCTCAAGCCCTTCAGTTTCGATGGCCGGATCGGCCGCTTGCGTTACCTCGCCTGGACGCTGGTGCTGTCAACTGTGCTTCTGGCCGTTTGCGGGGTGTTTGCCTTGGTCGCCCTGGCTCTCATCGGCGCGGATTCGACCGCCGGCCTGATATTGGGCAGCTTGCTGGCCTTGATCCTGTTCGTCGGATTTGTATTCGTCAGCATCCAGATCACTGTTCAACGCTTGCACGATGTCGGCTGGTCCGGCTGGCTGTGGCTGCTGAACCTGGTGCCGTTCGTTGGCAGTTTCTTTCCGTTCATGATCATGGTCGTACCGGGCAACGACACCGCCAACCGCTACGGCCCGCCGCCTCCGCCGAACGGTACCGCGGTCAAGGTATTGTCTTCGCTGTGGCTGATCGTTATCGCGCTGGTTCTGTTCGGCTCGCTGGCCGGTGGTCTCACGGCGATACGGGAAGAATACAAAAGCGCCGCCCAGAGCAGCTACGAAAGCAGTTCGGTCACCACCGATGAAATCGAAGTCGAGATCGAACCGGTGCCAAATTCCACCGACGATGCAGCCGAAGAGGCCCGGCCCCCTGTAGACTCTGCGAAAGAATGAACAGCGCTCCTGGCCCGTGACACCTGCGTCGCGGCGCGGAGCTGTTGCGATGGAGAACTGCATGACCCGTTACGCTCTGATCACTGGCGCCTCCAGCGGCATCGGCCTGGCAATGGCCGAAGCGCTGGCCCGGCGCGGCCGCAGCCTGATTCTGGTGGCCCGACAACGTGATCAGCTGGAAAGTATTGCGATTGAACTGACCCAAAGGTTCGGCGTGGAAGTGTTGTTCCGTGCCTGTGACCTGGGCGAACCGCTGCGCCTGTCCGGATTCCTGCTGGAACTGGAAGAAGGCGACCGGCAGATCGATCTGTTGGTCAACTGCGCCGGTATCGGTACCTGCGGCCCGTTTCTGGCCCAGGACTGGATGACCGAGCAAGACCTGATCGAAGTGAACATCCTCGCCCTCACCCGCCTGTGCCACGCCATCGGCAACAGCATGGCCCTGCAAGGCGGCGGGCAGATTCTGAATGTGGCCTCGGTGGCGGCGTTTCAACCGGGGCCGTGGATGAGCACTTATTACGCCAGCAAAGCGTATGTGCTGCACTTTTCCGAAGGATTGCGCGTCGAGCTGAGAAAATGTGCGATCAAGGTTTCGGTGCTCTGCCCCGGGCCGACCCGCACGGCGTTTTTCCGTACCGCACAACTCGACAGCGACAAACTGGCCAACAGCAAACTGCTGATGAGCCCCGAGGAAGTGGCGCTCTACACCGTGTGCGCACTGGAAAAGAATCAAGCGA
>NZ_JBFUIC010000515.1:0-2093 GCF_056402075.1 Pseudomonas sp. P4_C3 | reverse complement strand
ATCTTGCCCTTGGCTTTGCCACTCTCCAGCAGGGCATGGGCACGGCGCAAATTGGCTGCATTGATCGTGCCGAAGTGTCCGCCCACCGTGGTTTTCAGGGTCCCGGCATCGATCAGCCAGGCGACGCGATTGAGCAGGTTGTGCTGCTCGATCATGTCCGCGGTTTCAAACAGCGAACGGGTGTACATGAACTCCCAGTGCAGTGACAGGCTCTTGCGCTTGAGCTTGGTCACGTCCAGCGACTTGGGGTCATCGATCAGCGCCAGCTTGCCTTGGGGCGCCAATGCCTCGACCAGTTGGTCCAGGTGCTGATCGGTCTGGGTCAGGCTGGCGACATGGGTGACCTGATCCACACCGGCATGCTTGAGTGCTTCGCTCAGTGGCTGGCTATGGTCGATCACCAGATCGGCGCCCAGCTCTTTCACCCAGCTTTGGGTCTGCGCACGCGAAGCGCTGCCGATGACTTTCAGGGCCGTCAGTTGGTGAGCCAGCTGCGTAAGCATCGAGCCCACGCCACCCGCCGCGCCGACGATCAACAGGCTCTGGCCTTCGTCGGTTTTGCCTTCGCGCACTTGCAGGCGCTCGAACAACAGTTCCCACGCCGTGATCGCGGTGAGTGGCAGGGCCGCGGCCTCGGCGAAACCAAGGGTCTTTGGCATGTGGCCGACGATGCGCTCGTCCACCACATGCAACTCGCTGTTGCCGCCCGCACGCGCGATGGAGCCGGCGTAATACACCTTGTCGCCGGCCTGGAACAGCGTCACCTCACTGCCCACCGCCTTGACCACACCGGCCACATCCCAACCCAACACCTTGGCCGCGCCACCTTCGGGCTGGACGTTCTGGCGCACCTTGGTGTCCACCGGGTTGACCGAGATGGCTTTGACTTCTACCAGCAAGTCGCGGGGACCGGCAACCGGGTCCGGCAATTCGATGTCTTGCAGAGCTTTGTCGTCACTGATCGGCAAAGAGGCGTAGTAGGCAATGGCTTTCATGGGCGGCTCCTGAACACTAATAGAGAAGAGATTCGATGGGGCAGATGATTGGCTATTTCTCCCGAAGATAAAACCGGCTAAAAGAGCAGTCTCTTTCAATATTTTTTTGATAATCGGTGCTCTTGATGCTGCGTTTCGATGACTTGCAGTTGTTTGTCCGGGCGGCGGACCTGGGCAGTCTGTCCGCCGCCGCGCGGGGCATGGACATGTCGGCAGCCGTGGCCAGTGCGGCGCTCAAGCGCATCGAACAGCAACTCGGTGCCCGTTTATTGGCCCGTTCGACCCGCAGCCTGCGCTTGACCGCCGAAGGCGAGGGCTTTCTCGAATATGCCCGCGCGGCCCTGAGCAATCTAGACGAGGGCCGGCGATTGCTGGCCAGTGGTCAGGATCAGGTCAGCGGGGTTCTGCAACTGTCGGCGCCATCGGACTTTGGCCGCAACCTGCTGCTGCCCTGGCTCGACGAGTTTCAACGCGAACATCCGAAACTGACCGTGCGCCTGCTGCTGGGGGATCGCATCGCCGACCTGTTTCGCCAACCGGTAGACATTGCCCTGCGCTACGGTGAACCGGAGGATTCCAGCCTGGTGGCGCTGCCCATCGCCCCGCAGAACCGCCGGGTGTTGTGCGCCGCTCCCGGCTATCTGGCTCGGCATGGCGAGCCGCGGCATCTGGAGCAACTGGCACAGCACAATTGCCTGTTGTACATGCTCGGCAGCCGGGTCCACGACCACTGGAGTTTTCACGACGGCAAACGTGAAGTCAGCCTGACCGTCAGCGGTGATCGCTTCAGTGACGATGCCGATGTCGTGCGCCTTTGGGCCGTGGCAGGTGCCGGGATCGCTTACAAGTCCTGGCTCGATGTGGCCGCCGATGTACTGGCCGGCCGCTTGAAGGTGCTGATGCCGGAACTGCTCTGTGAGCGCGCCCCGCTGAATCTATTGTGCGCCCATCGCGCGCAATTGAGTAAGCCGGTGAATCTCTTGCGTGAAATGCTTGTCAGCCGATGTGAACTTTTGAGCAGTCAATTTCCAGGTTTTTCGGATATCGATCATTAGTCGCACGAAAAAAGAGAAATTTCTCTCAGGAACGATCACCACC
>NZ_JBFUIC010000514.1:0-2100 GCF_056402075.1 Pseudomonas sp. P4_C3 | reverse complement strand
CCTGCACTGGCGCGTTCCGAGATCGGTTTCGCCATGGCCGCCGCTGGACCGCGAAACCCTGACCAAGATCGGCATCTGCGTGGTGCTGTTGCTGGTGTTCGCCGGCACTTTCGAACCGCTGGGTTTCATCGTCGCCAGCATCCTGATCGGTGTGCCCATGGCCCGTCTGTATGGCGGTCGCTGGGTGCCAAGCATCGTGATCATCAGTCTGATGGCCGTCGGCCTCTACCTGCTGTTCGACAAGTTGATGGACGTGCCGCTGCCGCTTGGCGTGCTCGACGTTCTGGAGAACTGATATGGATACTCTTGGCTATTTGGGTCAGGGTTTCGGCGTCGCGCTGAGCCCGTACAACCTGGTGACCGCATTGTGCGGCACCCTGATCGGCACCGTGGTCGGCCTGTTGCCGGGCCTGGGCCCGATCAACGGCGTGGCACTGCTGATCCCGATCGCATTCGCCCTCGGCCTGCCACCGGAGTCGGCACTGATCCTGCTGGCGGCGGTGTACCTGGGATGCGAATACGGCGGCCGGATCAGTTCGATCCTGCTGAACATCCCGGGCGAAGCGTCCACCGTGATGACCACCCTCGACGGTTACCCGATGGCCCGCCAGGGCCTGGCCGGTGTAGCACTGTCGCTGTCGGCATGGAGCTCGTTCATCGGTGCCTTCATCGCCACCTGCGGCATGGTGCTGTTCGCTCCGTTGCTGGCGAAATGGGCGATTGCCTTCGGCCCGGCGGAATATTTCGTGTTGATGGTGTTCGCGATTGTCTGCCTCGGCGGCATGGCCGGTGACCGTCCGCTGAAGACGTTCATCGCGGCGCTGATCGGTCTGTTCCTGTCGACCGTCGGCATCGACGCCAACAGCGGTGTGTATCGCTTCACCGGAGACAACATCCACCTGACTGACGGCATCCAGTTCGTCGTGCTGGTGCTCGGTCTGTTCTCCATCAGCGAAATCCTTCTGCTGCTGGAAAAAACCCATCACGGCCAGGAAGCGGTGAAAGCCACAGGCCGGATGATGTTCAACTTCAAGGAAGCGGCGTCGGTGTTCGTGGTGAACATCCGTTGCGGCGTACTGGGTTTCATCATGGGCGTGTTGCCGGGTGCCGGTGCGACCCTGGCCAGTGCCGTGGCCTACATGACCGAAAAACGCATCGCCGGTACTGGCGGCAAATTCGGTCAAGGTGACATGCGCGGCCTCGCCGCCCCGGAAACCGCCATCGGCGGCGCGGCCTGCGGTGCGCTGGTGCCGATGCTGACCCTCGGCGTTCCAGGTTCGGGCACCACGGCGGTGATGATCGGCGCCCTGTCGCTGTACAACATCACTCCGGGCCCGCTGCTGTTCCAACAGCAACCGGACATCGTCTGGGGCCTGATCGCTTCGTTGTTCATCGCCAACGTGATGCTGGTGATCCTCAACATCCCGATGATCCGCATCTTTACCCGCATCCTCGCCGTGCCGAACTGGGCACTGGTGCCGGTGATCGCGATCATTACCGGGATTGGTGTCTACGCGGTGCACGCGACAACGTTCGACCTGTTCCTGATGATCGGCATCGGCATCTTCGGTTATATCCTGCGCAAGCTGGACTTCCCGCTGTCGCCGGTATTGCTGGGTTTCATCCTCGGCGGCCTGATGGAACAGAACCTGCGTCGCGCCCTGTCGATTTCCAACGGTGCGCTGGAAATCCTCTGGTCGAGCCCGATCACCTTCGGTTGCTGGGTGCTGACGGCGATCATGCTGCTGATGCCGCTCATCCGCATCTGGCGCAAACGTTCGGCCGCGCAACGCGTTATCGCCGATGTCTGATCGGTTCCCCTTCAAACTCTGGTGGGGAACCCCGCTGGTCGGCCTGCTGGGCGGTTACCTCGCCAGCCAGGTCGGCTGGCCTTTGCCGTGGATGGTCGGCTCGTTGCTGGCGATCATCCTCGTGCGCTGCCTGACACCCTGGCAATTGGCGGAAATCCCTGGCGGCCGCAAGTGCGGCCAGTGGATCGTCGGTATCGGTATCGGCCTGCATTTCACCCCGCTGGTGATGGAGCAGGTACTCAGTCATTTCGGTCTGATCTTCTTCGGTGCGTTGGTCACCAGCCTGTCG
>NZ_JBFUIC010000513.1:0-2102 GCF_056402075.1 Pseudomonas sp. P4_C3 | reverse complement strand
GCCCCCAGGTGCACATGTCGGCCCGCTCGACCATCATCTGCAAAATGGCCAGTGAATGAGCACGCACGATTCGATTCTCATCAATCTGCGCGCCGTGTTTCCAGAACAGTTCCTGCATCAGCCCGTCGTGCCCGTCCGGCGCGTAGTTCAGGGTCCAGTTTTCTTCCAGTAACTCGTGGATCGATCGCGCATGCTGTCGGGCGTGACCCTCGCGGACCAGCACCGAGGTCTGGTAATCGAGCAAGGTTTCGCAGGCGAATTCCTGGGTCGATTGTGTGGGATGGAGTTGGCCAATCGCGAAGTCCATGCTGCCGTCGCGCAGCAGCGGTTGGGCAACGGCCATCAGGCTTTCGAACAGTTCCAGCTTGATTTGTGGCATCCGTTCGCGAAAAGCCAACACGACTTCAGGCAGGAAGGTCAGGGCAACCCAAGGGGTGATCCCGACGCAGAGCCGGCCTTGAGCCTTGCCACGCATGTGATCAAGCTCGGTCTGTGCGTGCTCCAGTTGCTTGATCACCAGCCGGGCGTGAGTCAGCAGCACTTTGCCATATTCGGTGAAGTTCAGACCGCTGGCGGTTCGGGTAAACAGCGGTAGCTGCTGGCTGGTTTCCAACTCGCGCAGTGCTTTGGTCACAGCGGCCTGGGAAATCTCCAGCGAACGCGCGGCCGCGCGGATACTGCCGGTTTCGGCGCTGGCAATCAGCGCCTGTAATTGATGCAGTTTCATCTGCTCACCCTGGTGACAACTAATGGTTGTCATCATAACCAAACTGCGCCTCCCCAGCCCAGCGCCCGTTCCCTAAGATCGACCCCAACAGCGCTTTCGCTGCCGCACAGCCCCTGTCGAAGGAGAACACCCATGAATGCCGGCCTGGTCCTGCCTGGTATTGCCGCGATGCAAGATGAAATGATCGCGATACGTCACAGTATTCACGCGCACCCTGAACTGGGTTTTGAAGAATTCGCCACCAGTGAGCTGGTTGCAGCGTGTTTGACTCAGTGGGGCTTTGAGGTCAGCACTGGGGTGGGCAAGACCGGGGTCGTTGCCACTCTGAAAAATGGCGAGGGTCGGTCCATTGGCTTGCGCGCTGACATGGATGCGTTGCCGATACAGGAAACCTCCGGTTTGCCTTATGCCAGCCGGCTCGACGGAGTCATGCATGCCTGCGGTCACGACGGACATACAGCAGTCCTGCTGGCAGCCGGTCAGTACCTGGCCCGGACACGGGCGTTCAATGGCACCGTGCACCTGATTTTCCAACCGGCGGAAGAAGGGCTGGGCGGTGCCAGGAAAATGCTCGAGGAAGGGCTGCTCGAACGGTTTCCGTGCGACGCGATCTTCGCCATGCATAACGTGCCGGGTTATCCCGTCGGGCATTTGGGGTTTTACAGCGGACCGTTCATGGCGTCCGCCGACACGGTGAACATCAAAATCATCGGCAATGGTGGCCATGGCGCGGTGCCGCACAAAGCCGTCGACCCGGTGGTGGTCGGTGCCTCGATCGTGATGGCCCTGCAAAGTATCGTCTCGCGCAACGTCAACCCGCAGGAGATGGCGATTATCACGGTGGGCTCCCTGCATGCCGGGAGCGCCTCGAATGTCATCCCGTCCAGCGCCGACCTGAGCCTGAGCGTACGCGCCCTGACCCCCGAGATTCGCCACTTGCTGGAGGTCAGAATCACTGAGTTGGTCAAGGGCCAGGCCGAGAGTTTTGGCGCCCGGGTCCACATCGATTACCAGCATTGCCATCCGGTGTTGATCAACGATCCCGAACAGACAGCATTTGCCCATGAAGTCGCCCGCGACTGGTTGGGAGAGGAACACCTGATCGATGACTTGCGGCCGTTCACGGCCAGTGAGGACTTTGCTTTTGTCCTGGAAAAATGCCCCGGCAGCTATCTGGTGATCGGCAACGGTGAGGGAGAAGGCGGGTGCCTGCTACACAACCCCGGCTACGACTTTAATGACGGCTGCCTGCCGGTGGGCGCGAGCTATTGGGTCAAGCTGGTCGAACGTTTTCTGTGTTGAGACGGCGCATTTTCGCCCGTTGTGCCGGTAAAAAATCTGCGGCCTGAAGAGGAATAAAAATGAACAAGATGAT
>NZ_JBFUIC010000512.1:0-2111 GCF_056402075.1 Pseudomonas sp. P4_C3 | reverse complement strand
CCGGAGCGAAGGAACGCCGAGCCTTAGCGAGGGGCCGTACGTTCGGGGCGAGCGTTTTTTTGGTTACTTTTTTTAGGCGCTTGTAAAAAAAGTGACTCGCCGTCAGGGCGAAACCGCCAGCCGCCGTTACCGAAAAAACGGATATGTACTCAATCAAAAAAGCAGCCTGGTCGGCCCATAGGCCGCCAAGGTCTACAGCTACGGAATATCCAAAGTCACCGACATGAACTGACTGATCCGCGACCGCAACCACCGCTCCGCCGGATCATTGTCATGCACCCCGCTCCAGGCCATCGACAACTGCGCCGCCTCAATCTCGAACGGCGGATCCTCGGCACGCAACCCACACCCCTCCACCAACGCACACGCCGCATAATCCGGCACGGTGGCAATCATCTCGGTCCCGGCGAGCAACGCCCGCAACCCACTGAACTGTGGCACCCCCAGCACCACACGACGACAGCGCCCGACCTTCGCCAGATCCAGATCGATATTGCCGCTCAAGTCCCCCGAGAACGACACCATCGCATGAGGCCGCTCGCAGTACTCATCCAGGGTCAGCGTCCCCGGCCGGGTGTCGCCGCGCAGCACCTTGCAGGGAATATCGCGCAGCTTCTTGCGCTTGGCATTGGCCGGCAGATCCGTGGTGTAACTCACGCCCACCGAGATTTCCCCCGACGCCAGCAGCGCCGGCATCAACAGATAATTGGCCCGCCGCACGACCACGACGATGCCCGGTGCTTCCTCTTGCAACTGACGCAGCAACGGCGGAAACAAACCAAACTCGGCATCGTCCGACAGACCGATGCGGAACACATCGCAACTGGTCTCCGGATCGAATTCCTTGGCCCGGCTGACCGCGCCGGAAATGGTGTCCATCGCCGGCTGCAACTCCTTGAGAATCGCCAACGCACGCGCCGTCGGTTCCATGCCGCGACCGTTGCGCAACAGCAACGGGTCGTCGAACAGATCGCGCAAACGCCCCAACGCGGCGCTCACCGCCGGCTGACCCATGAACAGTTTTTCGGCGACGCGGGTCAGGTTCTTTTCGAACATCAGGGCTTCGAAAATCACCAGCAGGTTCATGTCGACGCGACGCAGATCGTTACGGTTCATAGGCTCGGGTTCCTTGTGTGGTCGGCCAGGCGCGAGAACTGCCGACTTTACTCGATCAACGGCACGTTCGCCGCTCGTTTGTACGGTCCGTATTCCACCGGCACCCACTGGAAATGCTTGCCTTCGGCGGTGATATGACCGATGCCGGGGAATGGCAGGTGCGCCGCCGTCACCCAGGTCTTGCTGGTGGCAGCGGCACTGAACACCTGGTTGCGGCTTTTGATCGCATGCTGGCTGTCGACGTCGAAACCGATCGATACCTCAGGGTGCAGGAATTGCACAGCGAGGTTGTGCACCAGGTCGCCCATGAACAGGATGCTTTGCCCTTGCGAGGTGAAACGGTACGTGGTGCTGCCCGGCGTGTGTCCGGCTTCCAGTTGCGCCTCGACCACGCCCGGCAGCGGCGACTGGCCGGGGGTGAAGGTCTTGAATCGGCCGGCGGCCACGTAAGGTGCAGTGGAATCCTGGGCGATTTTGAAGTAGCCCTTGGCCGCTTCCGGTGCCTTGGCCAACGCCTGCGGGTCGAGCCAGTAGTCGGCTTCGGCCTTGGCCGCGTACACCGTGGCATTGGCGAACACCGGTTGCTGCTGGCCATCCACCAGACCGCAGACGTGATCCAGGTGCAGGTGGGTGATCAGGATGGCGTCCACCTGCTCGGGCTTGTAGCCGGCCGCTTGAAGGTTGGCCGGGAGCTGGCCGGCGGTAGGACCGATACACTGCCCTGCCCCGGTATCAATCAGGACAAGCTGTTTACCGGTGTTGACCAGAAAGGCGTTGAAGGCGGTCTGCACACCCGGGGTTTCAATCGAACGACGGGCCAACAGCGCGCGGATCTGGCTCTGGCTCATGCCTTGCAACAGCTTCGGCGACAGGTCGTTATAGCCGTCGAACAGCGCCGTCACTTCATAATCCCCCAGTGCCAGCCGGAAGTAACCGGGTACTTGCGTGCCCACCTGCACAGGCGCCTGGGCCAGCGCGTTGGCGGATATCAGAAC
>NZ_JBFUIC010000511.1:0-2118 GCF_056402075.1 Pseudomonas sp. P4_C3 | reverse complement strand
GGCATACAGCCTCCAGCCGGTCAGTCCGTAAGCCTTGGCGGCCTCGACTTCGCCGTGGTTCATGCTGCGAATGGCTCCGGCGAAGATCTCCGTGGTGTAGGCGCAGGTGTTCAGGGCGAAGGCCAGGATGGTGCAGTTCATCGCATCGCGAAAGAACGCATCCAGCACGGGCTGAGCACGCACGGCGGCCAGGCTGTAAATGCCGGTGTAGCAAATCAGCAGCTGAATATAGAGAGGCGTACCGCGGAACAGGTAGGTGTAGAACTGCACCGGCCAGCGCACCCAGACATTGGTCGAGACCCGGGCAATCGACAGCGGGATCGACATCACGAAGCCGAAGAAGATCGAGGCACTGAGCAGCCAGAGGGTCATGGCCAGCCCGGTGATGTGATTGCCGTCCTGGAACAGGAAAGGTTTCCAGTATTCCTGCAGTAGCTCGATCATCGCACGGCCTCCCGGGTGCCTGCGGCGTAGAAGATTTCCATCCGGCGCAAGACGTAGTTCGAAACGGTGGTGATCACCAGATAGATCAAGGCGGCCAGAATCAGGAAGAAGAACAGCTGATAGGAGCTCTTGCCCGCGTCCTGGGCCACCTTGACCAGATCGGCCAGGCCAATGATCGACACCAGCGCGGTGGCCTTGAGGATCACCATCCAGTTATTACCGATGCCCGGCAGGGCAAAACGCATCATTTGCGGGAACACCACCAGGCGAAAGCGCTGAGCGCGGGTCAGGCCGTAGGCGGTAGCCGCTTCCATCTGCCCTCGCGGTACGGCGAGGATGGCGCCACGGAAGGTTTCGGTGAAATAAGCCCCGTAGATGAAGCCCAGGGTAATGACCCCGGCGCTAAAGGGATTGATTTCGATGTATTCCCATTCCATGAAATCGGTCAACGAGGTCAGCCAGGTTTGCAGGCTGTAGAAGATCAGCAGCATCAGCACCAGGTCCGGCACCCCGCGGATCAGCGTGGTGTAGGCCTGCGCAGGGACGCGCAGCAGTGCCGATTTCGAAAGCTTGGCGCTGGCGCCGATCAGGCCCAGGCCTACGCTCACCAGCAAGCACAGAAAGGATAATTTGACAGTCATCCAGGAGCCTTGCAGCAACAGCGGGCCGAAGCCCTTAAGGCTGAAGCCTGACAGCCCCATAATCATCAAGAGGTTTTCTAGCATTGGGCAGCCCTACGTCAATCAAAAAAGTGCCCATCCGGAAATGGGCGCAGGGTCATTATTTGCCGCTGTAGAGATTCAGATCGCCAAAGTGCTTCTGCTGGACGGCCGCATAGGTGCCATTGTCGTGCAGTGCCTGGATACCTTTGTTCAGCAAGGCCTGGAGCTCGGCGTTGCCTTTGGTCAGGCCCACGGCGGTTTTGGCTGGCAGCAGGGGGCTTTCGACCGGCTCGCTGACCTGGAAGTCGGCGCCTGGTGGCGACTTCAGGAAGCCCAGTTCGGCTTGCAGCATGTCCTGGATTGAGGCATCGAGGCGTCCGGAGATCAGGTCAGCGTACACCTGATCCTGGTTGGCGTAGGCCTGGGTCTCTACCCCGGCCTTGTCCAGCACGGCCTTGGCGTAGGCTTCCTGGATGGTGCCTTGCTCGTAGCCGACTTTCTTGCCCTTGAGGGAGGCCGGATCGGTGCCGATGGCCGCGCCTTTCTTGAATACCAGTGCGGTCGGGCCAGAGAACAGCTCGTTTGAGAAATCGATAACTTTCTCACGTGCTGGCGTGGCGGTCATGGAAGAGATCACGCCGTCGAACTTGTTGGCCTTGAGGCCGGGAATCATGCCGTCGAAGTCGCTTTCGACCCACTTGCACTTGACCTTCAGCTCTGCGCAGATCGCGTTACCCAGATCGATATCGAAGCCCACCAGGCTGCCATCGGCGGCCTTGGATTCGAACGGCGCATAAGAGGGGTCGACGCCAAAGCGCAACTCCTTGTACTCCTTGGCCAACGCAGAACCGGCAGCCACACACAAAGCCAATGCAGAAAGTGTGAGAAATGCTTTTTTCATTATTTTATTCCCTGGGACCATCGAAAGCGCTTGTGACGCAAGAGCACGGGTACTGCTTGGCAACATGTCTTATGCACACGCAGATACTTGTACAGACAAGCATATGCAATC
>NZ_JBFUIC010000510.1:0-2121 GCF_056402075.1 Pseudomonas sp. P4_C3 | reverse complement strand
TCCGTAAGCCGTATCGATATCCATCGTCCGGCCCAAACTGCACGTATCACCATCCACACCGCTCGTCCAGGTATCGTTATCGGGAAGAAAGGTGAAGATGTTGAGAAACTGCGTCAGGACCTGACCAAGCAAATGGGTGTGCCTGTGCACATCAATATCGAAGAGATCCGCAAGCCGGAGCTCGACGGTATGCTGGTTGCGCAGAGCGTAGCTCAGCAGCTGGAGCGTCGCGTAATGTTCCGTCGCGCTATGAAGCGCGCCGTACAGAACGCCATGCGCATTGGTGCCAAAGGCATCAAAATCCAAGTGAGCGGTCGTCTCGGCGGTGCTGAAATCGCACGTACTGAATGGTATCGCGAAGGTCGTGTGCCACTGCACACCCTGCGTGCCGACATCGACTATGCCAACTACGAAGCTCACACCACTTACGGTGTGATCGGTGTAAAGGTTTGGATCTTCAAAGGCGAAGTAATTGGTGGTCGCCAAGAAGAACTGAAACCACAAGCACCAGCGCCTCGTAAAAAAGCTGCTAAGTAAGGGGTACGCCAAATGTTGCAACCAAAGCGTACGAAGTTCCGCAAGCAGATGACAGGCCACAACCGTGGTCTGGCTCAGCGCGGTAGCAAAGTCAGCTTCGGCGAGTTCGCGCTGAAGTCTGTAGCTCGTGGTCGTCTCACCGCTCGTCAGATCGAGTCAGCGCGTCGTGCACTGACCCGTCACGTAAAACGTGGCGGCAAGATCTGGATCCGTGTATTCCCGGACAAGCCTATTTCCAAGAAGCCACTCGAAGTTCGGATGGGTAAAGGTAAGGGTAACGTCGAATACTGGGTTGCCCAGATTCAGCCAGGCAAAGTCCTGTATGAAATCGAGGGTGTTTCTGAAGAGCTGGCGCGTGAGGCTTTCGCCCTGGCTGCTGCAAAGCTGCCGCTCGCCACCTCCTTTGTTAAACGGACGGTGATGTGATGAAAGCGAATGAACTTCGTGAAAAATCCGCACAGCAGCTGAACGAGCAACTGCTCGGCTTGCTGCGCGACCAGTTCAATCTGCGTATGCAGAAAGCAACTGGCCAGTTGGGGCAGTCTCATCTGCTCTCGCAAGTTAAGCGTGACATCGCTCGCGTGAAGACTGTGCTCAACCAGCRGGCAGGTAAGTAATCATGGCTGAAGCCGAAAAAACTGTCCGTACGCTGACTGGCCGTGTTGTCAGCGACAAGATGGACAAAACCATCACCGTTCTGATCGAGCGTCGCGTTAAGCACCCGATCTACGGTAAATACGTTAAGCGTTCGACTAAGCTGCACGCGCACGACGAAACCAATCAGTGCCACATCGGCGACAAAGTCACTATTCGTGAAACTCGTCCTTTGGCCAAGACCAAGTCTTGGGCGCTGGTTGATGTTCTCGAACGCGCTGTGGAAGTCTAAGGACTAGGGGTCGGAGAAATTATATGATTCAGACTCAATCCATGCTCGATGTGGCCGATAACAGCGGCGCTCGCCGCGTTATGTGCATCAAGGTGCTGGGTGGCTCCCATCGTCGTTACGCTGGTATCGGTGACATCATCAAAGTTACCGTCAAGGAAGCAATTCCTCGCGGTAAAGTGAAAAAAGGCCAAGTGATGACTGCTGTTGTAGTCCGCACTCGTCACGGCGTACGTCGTGCTGATGGCTCCATTATCCGCTTTGATGGCAACGCTGCTGTTCTGTTGAACAACAAGCAAGAGCCGATCGGCACCCGTATCTTTGGGCCAGTGACCCGTGAACTTCGTACTGAGAAGTTCATGAAGATCGTCTCGCTCRCCCCAGAAGTGCTGTAAGGAGATCCGACATGCAAAAGATTCGTCGTGACGACGAGATCATCGTGATCGCCGGCAAAGACAAAGGTAAGCGCGGTAAGGTGCTTAAGGTTCTCGCTAACAACCGTTTGGTTATTGGTGGTCTGAACCTGGTCAAGCGTCATACCAAGCCTAACCCGATGTCGGGCGTGCAGGGCGGTATCGTCGAAAAAGAAGCTCCACTGGATGCTTCTAACGTCGCCATTTTCAACGGCGAAACCAACAAGGCTGACCGCGTTGGTTTCAAAGTAGAAGACGGCAAGAAAATTCGTGTCTTCAAGTCGACCC
>NZ_JBFUIC010000509.1:0-2131 GCF_056402075.1 Pseudomonas sp. P4_C3 | reverse complement strand
CCTACAAGCACTTCATCAATCAATGCATGAAAATGAAGAGGTTAAACCCACAGGTAAACTTTCGGAGATGAGAGCTGAGCAGGGTGTGGCAGTCGCACCTAGCGACTCATCGAATGGTCTCTGTAGCCTCAAAGTCCATCTTGACGTTGCATGGGCCGATTCATGAAGGTTAGCAACCTCTGATTGAATGATCACAGCCTTGAATCACCCATGACGTAGCGAATCGACGCGGCCAAATGGGCATGCTCTGTATACCTATCTGAAAGAAGTGCTGACGCGGTTTTCTAAGCAGTAAGTGAAATTGCCAAGCTGCTGACACATCGTTGGCAGCCAGCATAATCACACAACTGAGATCGTCACATGCTTACCGCTGACGAGCGGGAGCTAAGCAATCGCTGCTGACGGTCTAAACTGGTTTCACCCTCCCCGCTCCACCAAGGACCGCGCGACGTCCATGAACCTTCAACGCCTACTGCAAGCCATCAACTCTAGCTCCGTCATCCGCTACAGTGTCAAGCTATCGCCAACTTCGGGCGATGGCCTAGTCCGCCCACCCACTTACATGCCTGAGAAGGATGGAGGACCGCCGTACATCGCTTTTCGCAGGGCATTTGTGGATGGAGAGCTGCGTGAAATAGTGGTGCTGGATTCACCGCAAAGTCAATCCAACCGGATAGAACATGCCTTGCTCGAAGCGCATCGGACTGGGCGCATTTACTACCCAGATATTGTCATCAATTTTCCACCCGAAATGCGTGAACCGAGTATCTCGGTTCTCGAACTCTCGCATCGCATCTACGATGCCTGTCTCCACGCATCCGAACACGGCAGCGAGAACTTCTTCTCAAGCGATATCGGGGAAGCCATCAAGAACGCACGCCCGGGAAACGCCACCGCTCTATTCAAATATGCCCCCATCACCCTGGTTTTGGGTGGCTGGGATAGCCAGAGTGGGACGGGGCCACGAACTGCCAAGATTCAGCGGCTTTTGACCTCGGAAATCATCGGCCTCGATGCCCAGCGCGTCTCGCTGTCTGCTACCAAATTCGACGTTATGGATATTCGCCATAACGTGAAGCTCGTTAAGATCGCCGATTCCAACCGTCGCTTCGAAATAATGACGGAGAAAAATAGACCTTCAAAGAAAGACGAAATCAAGAGACCGAGTGATATGGGCTTTGGCAGCATTCCGTGCAACAACGTACCGGGTGCAGTCATCAGTGGCGCCATTCAGACTAGCGTACTCTCCTGCTCTGGACTACGTAGTCTCGCCTTCCCCAAAGACAATGGCGAGATCGATTCAGAACGCAACCAAGCTGGCCGTGCTGTGCTGGCTGCCCTCGCCCTTTACGGTTTCTTCGCCCAGATGGAAGCGGGTTGCCTGTTACGTTCCGGCTGCGAGCTGGTGCCTAAAGACGACGGTCAGCTGGAGCTCATCGGACGTACCCTCAAGGACGTGACCAAGCTTCATCTATCAGGTGACAATGCCCTTACCCTGCTCAACCAAGCCATCGAGCACGCTGACAAGTTTGACCTCAGCTTCCGCCCCGAAGTACTCAGCCTCAACGCCGACGATCGCCTTGTGGAACTGGTCAAACGCAGTCGCGCGGCCGTTCTTGCAGAAGACAGTTCGGACAACACTTGAGGAGACCGTCCATGCTGCAACTACAGCTCGGCTTTCCCACAGGCAGGTACTGCGCAGCCTGTTTTCATCCTGCTCAGCCTGAGTGGCCTCCGCATCCCTCCCGCGTCTACTCAGCATTGGTYGCAGCGGCCTATGCCGGCGGTCGTCAGCTATTGGATGATGAACGCAAAGTGCTGAAAACCTTGGAACAGGCCGGGCCACCCGTGCTGGCCCGGCCTGAGGCTGACACGACGGCCGGAGCGACCCACTATGTACCAGTGAACGACGAGCGCTCTCGGCTCGGTGAAAAGTCGTTTGGCCCACTCTTGCCAATGCGACAACCCCGACACTTTCCAGCCGCATATCTATTAGGTGAGCCTGAGGTGATTTTCTCGTGGCCGCTTGACCTGGGCACGGATGAGCTGGAGCTGCTCGACCAGTTGGCCGCACGCATGACGCACCTTGGTACGTCGCACAGTCTGGTGATAGCCCACTTCACCTGCAGTG
>NZ_JBFUIC010000508.1:0-2132 GCF_056402075.1 Pseudomonas sp. P4_C3 | reverse complement strand
GATGTTGTCAGCGTTGACCACCAGATCCACGGCCTTGTCGAAGGCCTGGTCATCGAGTTCCAGCCCCAGCCGTTCGATGCCCGACAGGGTGGCGTTGATGCATTCGCGCGCCAGGTCGCCGCCGCTGGCCTTCTGTGACTTGTTGGCGATCATGCTGCGAATGCGCTGCTGGTAGTTCTGCACCGGCGTGGTCTTGTGGGTATACGCCTCGCGAAACAGCGCCTGCATTTCGCTGAAGCCGCTGAAGCCGAAACGCTGGGAAAACCGCACGATGGCCGACGGGTGCACTTCGCACTCGCGAGCGATGTCGCTGATGCGGTCGACCATGATCCGGTCGCTCTGCTGGCTCATGTAGCTGGCGATGCGTTTGAGCTGGCGCGGCAGGCTTTCGTATTCATCGGTGATCAGCTGCAGCAGACGCTCGGCATTGATCGGGGGGCTGGTGAGATCGCTGTCGGACGTGCTCTCGGTCGTAGCCGGCTGATCGGTGCGGGACATGAGGAAATCCTTCTGGCTTGTTCTTATAGGGACGATTTTTCACCTCGTCCCCTGACAATAGGTTGGCTGTGCGCAGTCTACAGGGTAGGCCCGAATAAAATCTTGAGCTTGCAGCAGTGTGAAGCTTGCTGAAACGATGCACTGCTTCTGGAACGCTTGTGCTAAAGCTTATTGGAAAAAATATTCCATGTAAAAATATTTGGAATAATTATTGATTGTTCGGTCCCGGTCGTTTTAGTCTGCATCCACCAAGAGTGTTCGGTACGGCCATCGCCCCGAACGCAGGCTGATAAAAATAACAGGAGCCAGCATGGGCCAGACTCGTTTTGCCAGTGGGCGTCAATTGGATCTGATTTGCCTGGGGCGCCTAGGCGTCGACCTCTATGCGCAGCAAGTCGGGGCGCGGCTGGAGGATGTAAGCAGCTTTGCCAAGTACCTCGGCGGCTCGTCCGCCAACATCGCCTTCGGCACCGCGCGGTTGGGGCTCAAGTCGGCGATGCTGAGCCGGGTAGGGGACGACCATATGGGGCGCTTCCTCGTTGAGTCCCTGGCCCGTGAAGGCTGCGATGTCAGTGGCATCAAGGTCGATCCGGAACGCCTGACCGCCATGGTCCTGCTGGGGCTCAAGGACCGCGAAACCTTTCCTTTGGTCTTCTACCGCGAAAACTGCGCCGACATGGCACTGCGGGCCGAAGACATCAGCGAAGCCTTCATCGCTTCCAGTAAAGCCTTGCTGATCACCGGCACGCATTTCTCCACCGACGGTGTGTACAAGTCGAGCATCCAGGCCCTGGACTATGCACAGAAGCACAACGTCAAGCGGGTGCTGGATATCGACTACCGCCCGGTGCTCTGGGGTTTGGCCGGCAAGGCGGACGGTGAGACCCGTTTCGTCGCCGACCAGAACGTCAGCCAGCATGTGCAGAAAATCCTTCCGCGTTTCGACCTGATCGTCGGCACTGAAGAAGAGTTCCTGATTGCCGGTGGTGCCGAGGATTTGCTCACTGCGCTGCGCAATGTCCGACGCTTGAGCGTGGCGACCCTGGTGGTCAAGCTCGGCCCGCAAGGCTGCACGGTGATTCATGGAGAGATCCCGACCCGTCTTGAAGACGGTGCGATTTATCCCGGCGTGCGTGTGGAAGTGCTTAACGTGCTGGGGGCCGGCGATGCCTTCATGTCGGGCTTCCTCAGTGGTTGGCTGGAGGACGCCAGCGATGAGCGCTGCTGCCAGTTGGCCAACGCCTGCGGCGGCCTGGTGGTGTCGCGCCATGCCTGCGCCCCGGCGATGCCGACCCGCGCCGAACTGGATTACCTGTTCAACAGCCCGGTGCCGATTACCCGTCCGGACCAGGACGCGGTGTTGCAGCGCCTGCATCAGGTCAGCGTGCCGCGCAAACAGTGGAAGCAACTGTTCATCTTTGCCTTCGACCATCGTTGGCAACTGGTGGAACTGGCGCAAAAGGGCGGCCGTGACCTCAACGCCATCTGCGAACTCAAGCAACTTTTTATCCAGGCCGTGGAGCGGGTCGAAGCCGATTTGCGCGAGCAAGGCATCGACGCCGATGTCGGGCTGCTGGCCGATCAACGTTTCGGCCAGGATTCACTGAATGCCGCCACCGGTCGCGGCTGGTGGG
>NZ_JBFUIC010000507.1:0-2155 GCF_056402075.1 Pseudomonas sp. P4_C3 | reverse complement strand
AACGACAATCGTGCTCTTTGAACATCCTCCCCAAGCGCCGAAGCAAAAACAACATTAAGACAAACGAGCAAAATACAAGAGCCACAAATATGGAGCGCACACTATATTCAAAAAACGAAAGCAAGCTAATAGAAACAATCAAACCTAGTATATTTAGTGACGTTATTGTGAAAAGTGCTGGCACCCAAAAATCCCCCATGCTTCTTAATGTCATTCGAGTCACAATATAAGCATACTCGAAGACCAAAAATGGTATCGATATTAGAATATTACTCTCAATCAACCGCCTTACAACTTCATCAGACGTATAAAGAAGGGAAATACTTTCCTTTAAGAAAAAGCAAGCGAGCAAAAATGGGATCAACATAAAAAGCCCAAATACCATCCCTTGAAAGTATATTTGCTTCAGCAAGGAGTATTCTTTTAGCTGATAGTGGCGAGCCGTAATGATACCGGTAGCATTCCCCACTCCAATTGAAATCATGTATAAGATACTCAAAAAATGTAGAGATGCCTGATAGGCAGAAAGGCTTGCATCTCCTAGGTTTTTTGAAACAAATGAAAGAATAAAAAACAAAAGACTTTCACCGCCAAAGCAAAGTGCTAACGGAAGCGCTTTAAAAAAATAATTTGCATATGCGCTTCTCTCAACACTTTGCAAGTACCGAAACCGGAAAACATAGAGATGAATTGTTCTACTGAAAAAAAATAATGCTACTGCAGCAAAAAACCATCTCAGGGCAACATACGCGAGCAAGAAATAAATAACATTCGAATACACATCTAGCAGGACAAGAATAAACCCCATTACAACTAGCGCCAAATTGAACATCCAAGCATATAGAACCTAATACTTTGTTTTTTTAATAGCATTGAAAAAATTAAAAACAACAATCTGGACATAAATAGCAGGAATAGAAAATGAGAACACCAGCAGTACTTCTAACCCGAGATTGTTATCGTTCACAGAGGGAGAGCCTGAGACACTAACAACGTGAAGGAGCACTCCAAAAACAATGCCACTCCCAAACAAAATCGCAAATCTAAAGGAAACATTTAAATCAAGCGCAACAACATTAGCATTCAGATCCGTCGAACCTGCCACATTCACCATCAAAATTGAAAAAAAACCAATCCCGATAACCGTCAAAAAAGAAACCAATGCCCAAGCCAATGATGCCTGGCTCAGCGAATCAACTATAAAGTGCCCTATGAAAGAAAAATAAAAGAGAGATGCGACCATCTCGCCTAATCTGGAAACTATCAACGCAAAAGAAATTCTAGCAATTTCCATACATCCTCCCCTACGCAAGCACTACCGGATCTCACCAAGAATGTCTGAATATACGTCGTCCTCCCAATCGGCGGACAACTCCAAACCCAATGAAATTAAAAAAGCAGAGAGAATTTTTCCAAAGATAAAATGCAGAGATAAATTTCTTGCATCAAACGCAGCATAGCTGGACAAATTAATTGGCCTACCCTTATTTACGACATTAATCTTCTTGCGATCCAACACAATGGATGAACCGTCGCCCGCCTCAAAACACTTGATTAACTCCTGATCAAATTCATCATCATAAGAAGTCACAACCGCAATATAACCATTATCCTTCATAGCGCTTACTATTTTCTTAGTGGTGCCATGTTGCCCCGACATCGAAAAGCAATACTCAAAACGGTCAACATTAGCCCCCAACTCAGCAGGAGTTAAAACTTCAAACCCTTCTGTAGCTGCCATAAATAGGCGGGCTTTGTCGGTGTCAACAACAACAATATTTATGACACCTCTTTCCCTAAGCCCAAAGCAAAGCGAACGCCCAATTCTGCCGTAACCAACGACCAATGCAGGCTTATATTTTGACCAATCTGTAACGAAGGAAGGGAGATGCGCCAGCATTATGTTTGCCACCATTACGTTCTCTGCCATCTTGTAGGAATCGTATGCTACTGACTTAAAACACCGCCCCTTGTTAAAATAATCAGTATTTTGATACTTTTTATGGCCATTGGCGGTATCTTCTAGCACTAGTATTAATCGCTCACCCAGCAAGGCCGACATTTAATCGATATAGGGAGCAAAGTAACCACCAATATCAAATATTATTACTGGAAAATCAGACTTATCTACTAGAGTCAAAATTTCGCTGACGGT
>NZ_JBFUIC010000506.1:0-2173 GCF_056402075.1 Pseudomonas sp. P4_C3 | reverse complement strand
GTGCTGATGACGCCGGAATGAGCTCATCCTGAAAGACAGCTTTGGGCCTGGTATAACCAGATTCAAGAAAGGCCAAGCGTGCAGGAATGGCGAGCGATGGTAGAGCATGGTGCGCCACGCAGTTGACTTCATACATTTGCCCTAGAGTAGCTAGCTCGTCTTACAATACTTTCACATCCGTTGGCGTACGGTAGATCTAGCTCCTTTTGTGATTCCCAGCCCGCCCTCCCCATCGCGGGCTTTTTTTCGTCCACAAAAACTGCTGACCGCCTGGCATCTCGGTTAAGACGCTATGGATTAACTCTCGCCGGGCCTCGGCGGCCCGAAGTAGCGATTAGACCAAGCCACCTCCAAAGCCAAAACGCTTTGAATTGTCTCATCTCAGTTGACAGTCAAACGCATTTCACCTGCTTTTTCCGCACCATCCAAATCCTTAATCTGAGCCCCATGTTGAACGACAACATTCACTCACATCAAAAGGACTTCATCATGAGCAACGCTACCTACAACCGCTTGAACAAAGACGACGCTGTAGTTCTGCTGGTCGACCACCAAACCGGTCTGATTTCCCTGGTTCAGGATTTCACGCCCAACGAGTTCAAGAACAACGTGTTGGCCCTGGCAGACGTAGCCAAGTTTTTCGAGCTGCCGACTATTCTCACCACCAGTTTTGAACAAGGCCCAAATGGCCCATTGGTGCCGGAGCTGAAGGAGATGTTTCCTGACGCGCCTTACATCGCTCGACCTGGTCAGATCAATGCCTGGGACAACGAAGATTTCGTCAAGGCAATCAAGGCCACCGGTCGCAAGCAGTTGATCATTGCCGGTGTAGTCACGGACGTTTGCGTAGCGTTCCCTACCCTGTCGGCACTGGCAGAAGGTTTTGACGTGTTCGTGGTGACCGACTCTTCCGGCACGTTCAACACTACTGTGCAACAGGCAGCGTGGAACCGCATGACACGGGCCGGTGCTCAAATGATGAACTGGTTCTCGGTGGCCTGTGAGCTGCAGCGCGACTGGCGCAACGACATCGAAGGTCTGGGTAACCTCCTGTCCCAGCGTATTCCGAACTATCGCAACTTGATGAACAGCTACTCGGCGTTGACTGCACGCCAATCGTAAGTCTGGTCGGTAACCCAAGGCCCGCTTTTGCGGGCTTTGGGCATGGGCTTCATGTGGGATAGCCTCATAGCGCTTAACGGAATGGGGCCCTCGATGGGCCCTTTCTTGTACTCACCCCAGAAATCACTTGGTCAGCCAAGACTCGACGGTCGCGGAGCCGTGCTCTGCTATCCATTACTTCCGCAATTGCCAATGTTTTTCTTAAGACCATGAGCAAACGATCGGTTCGATTACTGCCAGTTACACAGGGATCGATAATCGTCCACCCAATAAATCTTACGGCTAAAAACCACCTCTGTTGCCGAATCGACATACAAATGCAGTTTAGTGAGATTTGAACCAGCTAGGGTGCAGCACAGGAAAATGTTCCTTTAGCCAACCCACAAATGCATCCACCTGAGGTGCAAGGTGCGTTCTGCTTGGATACAGGACAGAAACCAGGCGAGGCTGGGGACGAAATGCCCCGAGCACTTCAACCAGTTCTCCGCTTTCGAGGAAAGTCTCAACGATAATTCCCGGCGCTTGAATAATGCCGAAGCCGGCAACACCGCATTGAACGTAGGCATTCGACTCATTCACGGTGATACCACCATGAGGAGAATGTGGACGATCTTCACCGTCTACCGAGAAATGCCAAGGCAGCGGTCTGTGATTCTGACCAGAAAGGAAGCTGACACATCGATGGTCTGCTAGATCGTTTAGGGTTCTGGGTACCCCGCAGGCTTGGAGATAACCTGGAGACGCACAGGTCACCATGGTGGCGGTACCAATTTCTCTAGCTACCATGCTTGAGTCCGGGAGGTCACCGATTCGCAATGCACAGTCGATGCCCTCGGCTACGAGATCTACCGCACGGTCGGTCACGCCCAGCGCAAGCTCGATTTCGGGAAATGCCTCCGTAAATCTTCTCAGGCTTTCCATGAAGCTGTGCTGGGAAAATGCAGTGGGGATGTCAATGCGAAGCCGTCCCCGCAACGTCGATCCGCTACGATCGAACATGGAAGTGGCTTCTGCGATTGTTGCCAAAATCTCTTTGACGCGCTCATAAAAC
>NZ_JBFUIC010000505.1:0-2183 GCF_056402075.1 Pseudomonas sp. P4_C3 | reverse complement strand
CGGCAGCACCCTGATCAGCGTCACCAACGTTGGCGGCGTAGGCGCCCTGACCCAGCAAAACGGCATCCAGTTGGTACAGGCCAAAGGCACGGCAGTCAGCGACAACACTGCGTTCGCCCTGAAAGCGCCAGTGTCGGTCGGCGCCTTCGATTACCGCCTGTTCAAAGGCGGTATCACACCGGGCAGCGAAAACAGTTGGTACCTGCGTTCCTCGGTTGTGGCGCCGCCAGTGGTTGCGGTTGCCAATCCTGATCCCGCCTTGCCGCCGACGCTGGTGCCCATCGTGGCGGTGCCGGTGGCCGCGCCGGTGGTTGTGGCTTCCGGTGTTGATGGGGTTGCAACCGTCGAAGCCCCGGTGTTACCGGCCGCCGTACCCGGTGCCGCCCCGATCCCCCTGTACCGCGAGGCAGTGCCCACCTGGTCGGTGGTGCCGCCGGCAGCAGCACAGTTGAGCCTGACCGCCTTGGGCACTTTTCATGACCGTCAGGGCGATCAGCGCCTGCTGACCGAAACCGGTGCCTTGAGCGCCGGTTGGGGCCGGGTCTATGGCAAGAACCTCGAGCAGACCTGGGCCGGCACCGTCAAGCCAAGACTGGATGGTTCGCTCAATGGCTTTCAGGTCGGCAATGACCTGTTCGCTTCGCAGTTGGCCAGTGGTCAAACCCAGCGCAGCGGTTTCTTTATCGGCCACAGTCGATTGCAAGGCGATGTCGACGGTTTCAACGAGGGCTTTGAAGGCAAACGCTCCGGCAAGGTGGAGTTGCAAGGTGACAGTCTTGGCGTTTACTGGACCCTGACCGATCCTGCCGGCGCCTATCTCGATACCGTGGCCATGTACACCTGGCTCAACGGTGACAACCGTTCCGAAAGTGGACTGAAGATCGACAATGACGGTCACGTCACGACGTTATCGGCAGAAGTCGGGTATCCGATCGCGGTGACCGGTAGCTGGGTGATCGAACCCCAGGCCCAGGCGATTTATCAGAAGGTCAAACTCGACAGCCAGGACGACGGCATCTCCCATGTCTCGTTCGACTCCGACAGCGCCTGGACCGCTCGCGTCGGCGCACGCCTGAAGGGTCGCTACGAGGTCAGTGGCCGGCCGCTGGAACCGTACCTGCGGGCCAATATCTGGCACACCTTCACCGGTACCGACACGGTCACCTTTGACCATGTGGATCAGGTCGAAACCGAGCAACGAACCTCGTCCGCCGACCTCGGTATCGGCATGGTACTGAGCGTTGCAGCCTCGGTCAGCGTGTACGCCGGACTCGACTACACCAGCAATATCGACAGCAACCAACAACGGGGAACGTACGGTAACGTGGGGGTTCGGGTGAAGTGGTGAGGGTTGAAAAGCGCTCCGGCCTGAAGTTTTTTTGACGATCCACCGAAGACGCCGCGCCCACGGCCTGGGACCAACTCTACGGCCAGCCCTCTCGCCAGGTACAAACCGATTACCTTTCCCTGGGGCTGGCCGTCCCCGGCACCCACGAACTCAAAGGCCCGGCGATATTTACCCTGCAAAGCGCCAGCGGCCATATGCAAAGGGTCGGTCTGGAGTCAGCGGCTTCGGCCGCAACGAGCAAGGGACCCGAAGAGCCACCGAGGGCAGTGCGAGGACGTTGTCGGTGGAAGGTGGTTTCCCCATCGGCCTTGGCGAGAACCGGGTGATTGAACCCCAAGGCACAATTGATCAATCAGCGCATCACCCTGGACACCCCATCTACCGGCAACACCGTGACCCTCGATCAGGTCGACAAGATCAGCAGTAGCCGTAGTTCCTCGACCGTCGAACTGGGTCTGGGCCTGGTCGTCAGGGTGACGCCGACCGTGAGCCTGTATGTCAGCGCCGACTACAGCAGCGACGTGGATAACAGTGATTTGAACGGGTTGATTGGCAGCCTGGGTGTGCGGATGTGCTGGTGAAAACTGGTATTTCTTACAGTATCCACGGCATTGGCGATGATGCATTGTGATAGGCAAGTCACCCTGATCGAGGCCGTCACGGATGTCTATGGACCATACGCATCACGGCACGCCAACCCTTGCGGTTTCAGACGCGCGTGGGCTGGCGGTCAGGGCCGTTCAGTACCATCGGCGGCAAGCGGCCGATCCGGTTGAAATGCGAGTGACGCATCAACGCTTCGATGCCGTCGGCCGGGCAGTGGCCAGTCGGGATC
>NZ_JBFUIC010000504.1:0-2190 GCF_056402075.1 Pseudomonas sp. P4_C3 | reverse complement strand
TCAGAATCAGGGCTGCACCGTCGTTGGCAAACAGAGCGGATACGCCGGCCCCCAGCAGTATCGTGAATACGAACAGGCGACGCCCGTCACCCTTGGCCCAGCGCGCCACATGCAAGGCGGCCCACTGGAAGAAGCCTGCCTCATCGAGCAACAGACTGATGATGATGAGCGAGATGAACGTCGCGGTGGCGTTCCAGACAATGCTCCACACCAGTGGAATATCGTCCAGCGTCACGACGCCTGCAAGCAGGGCCAGAATGGCACCCAGGGAGGCGCTCCAGCCGACGCCCAGCCCCTTGGGTTGCCAGATGACCAGGACCATGGTGAGCAGGAAAATGCTAAATGCAGTGAACATGCAGAGTCTCGATGAATGAAGGGTCAGCAGCAGGCGGAAGTGTTCAGCGGACGGTCGCCCATCGCGGCAAGGCGAGTGCTGTTTTGCGCAAGCCAGTCGGCGTTTGCCCGCAACGTCGCCTCGAGAACGTCGCGAACCCACGCGGGCAAATCGGGGTTAAGCCGGTAATACACCCATTGCCCTTGGCGGCGGTCGAGAAGCAGGCCACACCCGCGCAGCTGTGCAAGGTGGCGGGAAATTTTAGGCTGGCTGTCGTCGAGGGCGCAGACCAGCTCACAAACACATAACTCGCCTTCACGAGTGATGAGCAAGGTGGCCCGGACGCGGGTTTCGTCGGACAGGCATTTGAATACAGCGGCAGGGTTGAGCATTGGCGTGGCTCGATACATATGGTTATATGAATATACGTTTATCCATATGCTTCGTACAAGCCGCTCGGATTCGAGAGGGGGGGATTGCTCAGCCCGGCAAGGTTGCTCAGGTATGAGATAAACTTGGGCCCTTTCGGCACAAGACTCAGGAGAGGTGATGAATGGAATCGTTTAGCGTTCGTGAGCTGAAAAAGACTGACGCTCAAGCGTTGCTGGCATTCGAAGTCCATAACCGTGAATGGTTCGAATCCCATATTGATGCGCGCGACCCTGCTTTTTACTCGTTGCAGGGTGTCGCCGATCATATCGAAAGCTATTTGTCCGATTTTGCCAATGGCGCCTGGCACCCGTTTGTCATCGAGGATTCCAGTCAGAGAATCGTGGGGCGAGCCAATCTGAAAAGCATCGACTCATCGACGGGTTCTGCGCAAGTCGGCTATCGGATTGATCAGCGCGCGTGCGGGCAGGGGCTGGCCACGCTGGCGCTGAGGCATCTGATACAGGAAGCAAAGACGCGCTGGGGGCTTACGCAACTGGTTGCCTTTGCCTACAAGGAAAACGTGGGCTCGAGAAAAGTCCTTGATCGTTGCGGATTCCAACTGGAACAACCCTCCTGTAACGAAAATACGGGCAACGAAGACCGATTCGTCCTGTTGATCCAGATTAGATCCCTCAGCGATTCAGAGCGTCGGCAGCAGGTTGGTGACACCCCGGTCACTCCTGCTGCGCTTGACCCCATTTGTCATTTTTGTCCGTAAGGTCAATCCTTGATTTAGGTAGCATTTGTCAATGCAACGCTTTCTGAGCAGACGATTGTCTGGAAACCTTTGAACGACGATTTTGAGTAAGCCAGCTTTTACCATAATAGAACCGTCGACGCTGAGATATGCAGCTTCTTTGCCGCTTCCAGTATCGTATATCCCCTATTTTTTCTCGCTGTAGCTGCTCAGCGGTACTGGCCTGTATTAATACTTTTTCTCTTAAGTAAAAATTCGAAGGGAGGTCATCGATTCCTGGGTCAGTGACTGGTGAAATGCCAAATGCTGCAAGCGTTTTAACTATCGATGTGCGGCTGCAGCTGCAGCCCAATCATTTTTTAGCTTCGGTTACACTCACGTATTTATTTTTGATTTTTTTCGAGCACTATTATTGTCAGTGAGGTACTCGCATCCTTTGCATTTTCGCCGCATATAGGTAAGTAACCGCGCCTTTATCAAGTGGCGTACCAGGCTCTCACATATACCGGGAAACTCTGCTACCACGTGGGTGGGTACCAATTTTCTGGGGGGCGGAGTGTATCGGGCTAAAGGGGGGTGAACGGCGGGCAGATGCTGTTTTACCTCGCTGTTGGCCAACGCGAATAACCCATTCGATGATCGAACGACTAGTTTGGGTATTTATAAGATGACGACGAAGGGCACGGTCCTCGAATTCAAGCTGAGGTGTCTTCAATCGTTTGAGGGT
>NZ_JBFUIC010000503.1:0-2200 GCF_056402075.1 Pseudomonas sp. P4_C3 | reverse complement strand
ATATAAAGCGATCCGTATCGGCATGCCTCTCGCTAATCAACACTCCAAAGGTGGGGTCACCGCGAAGATGGTCATGAATGAAGTGCTTGCCATTGAACCGGCGAACTGGGGGGGGAGGCGTGTCCACGTCTGTAAGTAAACCGCGAAGATCGCACAAGCGATGGCTATGGATCCCAGTTGTTTTTCTGGTCATCACCCAATGGGATATTGGGTTACCTACTGTGACTATTCATTACTCCAAAGATGCTAAAGAAGAACTTAAATACATCTGGAACGTACAACACCGAATATTCAAAGGGCGGATGCAGCCTGGGGGCGGTACACGTGATTATGGATTATTGTTTCCAGATGAGAAATTTTTCATGGAGATTTCTTGGTGGGACGATGGAGCGCTACGACACTGCGTCAACGTAAGCCCTAGGTGGCCTAATACGCATATTTACCTTGATGCCAACGGCGATATTGATCGCAGCGAAGGCAGTGGCACGGATTCGCATCGACTAAAACAATGCGTCACCGATACCGCGACTCCATGAAAAGACCCCGTTGGAATCAGGGCCAACATACAAGGAGAGAGCTTGCTCCGGGCGGCGTTCCTATGATGCAGCTAAGAACGCTGCGTTTAACTGGTAAGCACGCGTTATCGTTGACGACCATCGCGAGCGAGCTCGCTCCCACAGTTTCTATCGCATAATGGCGAGCCTCGATGGTGTATCAGGGTGTTCTTCAGGGGATGCAGGATTTGTTGATCTGGCGGATATGGTGCTTTGTGTTGATCGTCCTGTTGTCTGGTTGTGGCAGCAGTGACTCCCTCGAAACCTTCGGCGGTCCCACCATGGGCAGCACCTATTCGATCAAATATGTGCGCCACGCCAACCTTCCGGCGCCGGACGAAGTCCGCGTCCAGGTCGAGCAGATCCTCGCTGACATTGACCGGCAAATGTCGACCTACCGCAGCGACTCGGACATCGAGCGCTTCAATGCATTACCGGCCAACCGTTGTCAGGCAATGCCGGCGTCGATCCTCGAATTGGTTCGCGTGGGCGAGCAATTGTCAGCGCAAAGTGAAGGTTCCTACGATCTGACGGTGGAGCCGTTGCTCAATCTCTGGGGATTTGGTCCGCAGGCCCGCGGGGAAAAAGTCCCGACTGCCGAAGCGCTCGCCGAAACCCGCCAGCGCGTCGGCCATGAACACTTGCGCATCGAGGGCGACCAGTTGTGCAAGGACGCCGCCGTCGAGGTCGACTTCAACAGCATCGCCGCCGGTTATGCGGTGGACACGATTGCCGCAAGACTCGAGGCGATGGGCATTCGCGATTATCTCGCCGAAGCGACGGGGGAGCTCAAGGCGTCCGGCAGGAAGGCTGACGGTTCGCCATGGCGCATTGCACTGGAAGAGCCGCGGGATGACCGGCAAGTGGCCGAGCGCGTCATTGTTGTCGACGGTTATGGCCTGTCCACTTCCGGCGACTATCGTAATTATTTCGAGCAGAACGGCCAGCGTTTTTCCCACACCTTCGATGCGCGCACCGGTGCGCCGGTCTCACACCGTCTGGCATCGGTCACGGTGATTCATCCTTCAGCGTTGATGGCCGATGGCTTATCGACGCTGTTGTTGATTCTTGGTCCGGAGCGCGGTTGGGACTACGCAGAAAAACACGATATCGGCGCATTTTTTGTGATTCGTGCCGRTACAGGTTTCGTCACACGCAGCAGTCACGCTTTTGAACGCCTCAGTGGCGAAAAAACCGAATGATTTCGGCAATTTGAGCATTGAAAACTGGCGTTGTAGCGCAGGCAAAAGTAGCCTACGACGCGACCAAGGGTTAATGTGCGCGGCGTTGACGCTTCTATAGACTGTGTCCGGGTTCTGCACTGGCCCCAAATTGTTCCTTCATGCCACGCATTGGCGTGATTTAGCCGCAGGTGCCGAGGGTGCCGCGGCCTGTTCTGAGGAGTACGCATGGCTGTCTACAACTACGACGTGGTGGTGTTGGGTTCCGGCCCGGCGGGAGAAGGCGCGGCAATGAACGCCGCCAAGGCAGGGCGCAAGGTGGCGATGGTCGATAGCCGTCGCCAGGTCGGCGGCAACTGCACTCACTTGGGCACCATCCCGTCCAAGGCACTGCGTCACTCGGTGCGGCAGATCATGCAATTCAACACCAACCCGATGTTCCGGGCCATTGGTGAGCCGCGCTGG
>NZ_JBFUIC010000502.1:0-2200 GCF_056402075.1 Pseudomonas sp. P4_C3 | reverse complement strand
CGATTACAAGACCGTGACCGGTCACATCACCACCTATACCGAACTGCCGTTCGATTTGCAGGCGGCGGTCAGTGTTGGGCGTTACCTGGCGCGCGATTGGGGTGCCACGTTTGATGTGTCGCATGAGTTCAGTAACGGTGTGAGGTTCGGTGGATGGGTCACCCGCACCACGGCCTCGGCAGAAGAGTTCGGCGAGGGTAGCTTCGACAAAGGTATCTATATCTCGGTCCCCTTCGACGAGTTGATGAGCGTTTCCACGATGCGTCGCGCCAATCTGGTCTGGGCTCCTTTGACCCGCGATGGTGGCGCGCGTCTTAACCGCCAATATTCGCTGTACACAATGACCAATGGCCGCGACAAAGATGCGTTCTATAAAAACTTTGAGAAAATCACCGAATGAGTTCGTTACTCCTGGGTTTCACACAACTGTCCCAAAGGATACGCACGCTGCTTTTCATCAGCGTTTGTCTGGTTTTGCTGACCGCCGCTTTGCGAGCGCAACCGATTCCCGAAGCCTTTGCCCAGGAAGACAAGCTGCATCACCTGGTTGGTTTTTTCGTGTTGGCTTTTAGTTGCCGGCTGGCCTTCCTGCGGGTCAAGGCGCACTGGATTGCCTTGGGCTGTCTGCTGACGGGGATCCTGATCGAATATGCACAAGCACTGATGCCGCTGCGCACGGCATCACCTTACGACGCCTTGGCCAATGCTGTCGGTGTGTTGCTCGGCTTGATTGCGTGGCGTTGGGTGCAGCCCGTCAAACAGTCCGCCGGGTTCCCTGGCACTTAAGACCATGGCTTCTGCGTGGGCATAGCGACAACACGCCTGAAAACATCAAGGCACTGAATCGACGCCACCCATTTCTGTTATGCGGTTTTGTATAAGAAAGGCCTGTAAACGTCACTCAGGCGAATGTAGTTCTCTGTAGGAGCCAGCTTGCTGGCGATGGACTCAAGTACGCCGCGTTTATCCGGTTCRCACGCGTTATCGTTATCGACCATCGCTGCGATGCGGCGACCCGACAAGCCAGCTCCTACAAGGGAGCATGGCCACGCTTTTTTTTGCTCTTGGGTGCCGCATTTTTTGAGCGGCCATAAACTTTTTCAAGGCAGACCACTATGAACGCTTCCGGATCACCGATCGACTCTGTCTATAAATCGCTGGACCCTTTTGCACCGGGCAACATGGTTTTGGGGCAGAAGTTCACCGAGGGCAACAGTGGATTGATGGCCTGGTTGCGGACATACGAAAGTGCTCCCTCCACTATCACCMCACAGCCAAAGTTGTTGGTGGAGCGCATCGGGCTCTTTCCTTCCTCGGGTGATATTCGGCGCATGGTCGGCAATCCCATTGCGCTACTCGAGTACTTGCGGGCGCTGTATGCCAGTGAAGCACTGGATGTGGATGACAGTGACGGCCTGAGCCTGACGTTCACTGAATGGCGCTTCAAGATCTGCCCAGCGCAGAGCGAGATCCTGTTGAAGGTTGAGAGTCGTGGCGATATAGCACTGATGCAGAAAAAAACTGCAGAGCTGCTGGATCGGATCGAAGAGAAAAAATAGTAGTGAATTCTGGTGACGCCACTTCGCCAGAACTCACAATCGATGCAAAAGCTACAACCTTGACGATTCTCCGCGAGTGCGCCACTGAGGCTGCATGAATGCCTTTTCTGCCCCCGAAAGAGTGACGGCGAAAGAGTTCAAGAGCCTCTCGGCTGTATATTTTGGAAGACTCGTACTCAGCATGATAATCGCGAGCCCTAGCATGAGGGCCGTGCGGGGAATTTTGCGGATTTCCTTTCGCTCCAGCCTGAAAAGAAATACGCACGCCGCGATTGACCCCACAACCGCCCCGGCAATCGCTTCCGGCAGAGGATGAATCGTCTGACCGACATACTGGACGCTGAACCACCAGGTCGACAGCAGCCCGGCACCCAGTGCCAGCCATCGAAGGCGATGATCCAGTTGGCGCAATAGCAAACTCAGGACAACGGTCGACACCAGGCAGGCGTTCATTGCGTGGCCGCTGATGACCGCGATATTCAGGCTTTCCAGGCCGATTCCCCAGCCCTTGAACAGCACTTTACTCAGACCTACGACAAAATAGGCCACGAACAGTACGCCTAGCCATAAGAGCGCGAGCTTTCTGGATGCCATGCACCACAGCCAACCGACGACGACCATGGCCGCTGGAAGCATGACGG
>NZ_JBFUIC010000501.1:0-2215 GCF_056402075.1 Pseudomonas sp. P4_C3 | reverse complement strand
GGCCTGGCGTGGGCGATGTGCGACTCCTCACCATCTGCGTTTGCAGATGACGATGATCTCGCTCAACGCTTCAGAAGAAGGCCTCACATTGCACAGGAAAGGCTCACTGCAGCACTGAATTTCAGCAGGGCACCGCCTTACGGGTGGAAGGCTCAGAAAAGGCGAGAGGGTGTCTCAAATCAYGAAGTACGTCAGCACACGGACGCCTGGTAAAGAATTCGAGTTCAGCGAGGTCCTCATGGGGGCGTACGCACCGGATGGTGGGCTTTTCGTTCCTAGCAAGGTTCCTCGCTTCAAAAGCGATGATCTCCTGAAGCTTGAATGGCTACCATTTCACGAACTGGCACGTCATGTAATCGAGCCGTTCCTAGGTGACTATATCCCTCAAAATGAACTGTCTCGAATTCTTGAGGAGACATTTGACCGTTTTAAAAGTATGGCTGTTGCGCCGCTCTATCAGACGGCTACCAATGAGYGGGTATTAGAACTATTCCATGGTCCGGCAGGGGTCTATCAAGACTTCGGTCTCCAATTGATGTCTCGTCTGGTTGAGTACTCTTTACTAAAGTCCGGAAAGAAAGCGCTTGTCGTTGGTTGCACTGGTGGAGACACGGGTGTCGCGGCCATCAAAGCCTTCAATGGCATGGAAGGTGTGACTGTGATTGTTCTGCATCCTTCCAGAGGAATAACAGATGAGCATCGGCGTCGCTTATTAGGCGCTGCCGAAGAAAATGTTATAAGTATTTTGGTTGAGGGTGATTACGCCGATTGTCATCAGCTGTGCGAAAAATTTCACAGAGGCATTAACGAAACAGGTCAACAATTAATATCTTTCAATTCGGTGAATTGGGTGAGGGTGCTGGCGCATCTGTCCTTCTACTTCTACTCGTCGCTTCAATTAGGTGCGCCTAAAAGAGAGGTGGCGTTCAGTGTGCCTACCGGAAATTTTGGTGCTCTCTATGCAGGCTGTATTGCAAGGGAAATGGGGTTACCCATCAGGYAACTCATTGTAGCAACGAATACCAACGCGGGTTTGCATAACTTTCTTCAGTCTAACCTCTATAGGCGTAATGAGATTCGTATTACCAACACGCCTTGCATGAATGTGTCGTTAGCCTCTAATTTCGAGCGGCTGCAATGGAGTATTCTCAATAGGTGCAGTGATAAAGTGGCTAGAAATATGGAGCTACTAGAGACGGATGGCCAAATTCAACTGGAACAGGATGAGTGGTTAGAGGCGCGAAAGCTATTTGATTCTTTGGCGGTAGAGGATGCAGAGGCATTTTCCTGTATTCATGAAGTCTTTGTTAAAAGTGGTTACTTGATCAGTCCCAATACCGCGATTGGATTACGAGCTGCGCGAATTAACAGGCGTAGCTTACTGACACCAATGATCTGCTTGGCCACGACGCATCCTTCAAGCTCTGCCTCAGTTCTGGCTGAAGCCGATGTTCAATCTCCAATGAGTGTGGTGAGTGCTCACCCCTTCTCTAATGACGAATGCATTTCAATTTCCAATGATGTTGGCATCCTTACGGAACTCATCAAGACGATATCCCAAGACACGAAGTCTCGCTCGCTATAATCCTGGAGTTAGAGATGAAGCGCGTTTTAGATAAGACGGATGAAAAAATACTGGAAGAGCTTACTCGTAATGCTCGACTTGCGCATAACGACATTGCCATGAAAGTTAATTTGTCTAGGAATGCTGTCAGGCTCAGGATTGAACGGTTGGAGCGGGACGGATATATCAGGGGTTATACCATAATCAAAGGTGGGCCACCTTCCGAGGTTGCGCCAATTAATGCCCTTATTTTTGTGTATCGAAAAGACCGAATGCGTGGTGCTGAAGTAGTGCGTTCAATTGTCTCAATGCCTGAGGTCGATTCCTGCAATGTAATGAGTGGTGACCTGGATATTGTAGTGACAGTTGAAGCGGCAAGTTCGGATTGTATTCATCGGGTCTGGAGCGACATATCCACGTTGCCAGGAGTTCTGAATACGGTTACGTCTTTTGTATTGTCTTGCACGAAGTAGGTTGCTAGGAAATCAAAATGCTCTCTCCTGCGAGCATTTTGCTCGCAACAATGATCGGTTTGCCATATTCGTATGAGCACTGCTGCAGTTTAGTATTTCAGTACCGAAAACATAACAATGAGGCCCATGTCGTGACTGAATATAAAATTGCTTTGCTTGGTTTTGGTGGTGTAAACCG
>NZ_JBFUIC010000500.1:0-2219 GCF_056402075.1 Pseudomonas sp. P4_C3 | reverse complement strand
ACTTCAGCACGGATCACCTTGCCGGAGACCGTGTCTTCCATACCCAGAATCATGCCGCGACGACGGTTAAGGTCGCCCATCACGTCACCCATATAGTCTTCAGGCGTAACAACCTCTACCGCCATGATCGGCTCGAGCAACTCACCACCGCCCTTCTGGGCCAGTTGCTTGGTCGCCATGGAAGCAGCCACCTTAAACGCCATCTCGTTCGAGTCGACGTCGTGGTAAGAACCATCAAACACGGTAGCCTTCAGGCCGATCAGCGGATAGCCGGCAACTACGCCGTTCTTCATCTGCTCTTCGATACCCTTCTGGATAGCCGGGATGTATTCCTTAGGAACCACACCACCCACTACTTCGTTCACGAATTGCAGACCTTCCTGACCTTCGTCAGCAGGAGCAAAACGGATCCAGCAATGGCCGAACTGGCCACGACCGCCGGACTGACGAACGAACTTGCCTTCGATTTCGCAATTCTTCGTGATGCGCTCACGATACGAAACCTGAGGCTTGCCGATGTTGGCTTCGACGTTGAACTCACGGCGCATCCGGTCAACCAGGATGTCCAGGTGCAACTCGCCCATGCCAGAGATGATCGTTTGACCAGTCTCTTCATCAGTCTTGACGCGGAAAGACGGGTCTTCCTGAGCAAGTTTGCCCAGAGCGATACCCATTTTTTCCTGGTCATCCTTGGTCTTAGGCTCAACGGCAACCGAAATAACCGGCTCCGGGAAGTCCATGCGAACCAGGATGATTGGCTTGTCAGCGTTGCACAAGGTTTCACCAGTGGTGACGTCCTTCATGCCGATCAGGGCCGCGATGTCACCAGCGCGTACTTCCTTGATCTCTTCGCGGGCGTTTGCGTGCATCTGCACCATACGGCCCACGCGCTCTTTCTTGCCTTTGACCGAGTTGATCACGCCGTCGCCGGAGGCCAACACGCCCGAGTAAACACGGACGAAAGTCAAGGTACCCACGAATGGGTCGGTAGCGATCTTGAACGCCAGAGCCGAGAACGGCTCGTTGTCGTCTGCATGACGCTCCATCTGCTTTTCCTCGTCATCCGGGTCAGTACCCTTGATGGCAGGAATGTCGGTTGGAGCCGGCAGGTAGTCGATAACGGCGTCGAGAACCAGGGGAACACCCTTGTTCTTGAAGGAAGAACCGCAAACAGCCAGAACGATCTCACCAGCGATAGTACGCTGACGCAGAGCACCCTTGATTTCCTCGATGGTGAGTTCTTCACCTTCAAGGTACTTGTTCATCAGCTCTTCGCTGGCTTCGGCCGCAGCCTCAACCATGTTGTTGCGCCACTCTTCAGCCAGTTCCTGCAATTCAGCAGGGATAGCTTCACGACGAGGAGTCATACCCTTGTCGGCATCGTTCCAGTAAACCGCTTCCATGGTCATCAGATCGATCTGACCCTGGAAGTTGTCTTCGGAACCGATAGCCAGCTGGATAGGCACCGGAGTGTGACCCAGACGCTGCTTGATCTGAGCGATCACACGCAGGAAGTTCGCACCGGCACGGTCCATCTTGTTCACGTAAACGATACGTGGAACACCGTACTTGTTGGCTTGACGCCAYACGGTTTCSGACTGCGGCTCAACGCCGGAAGTACCGCAGAACACAACGACCGCGCCGTCGAGTACGCGCAGGGAACGTTCAACTTCAATAGTGAAGTCTACGTGGCCCGGGGTATCGATGACGTTGAAACGGTACTGGTCCTTGTGCTGCTTCGCAGAACCCTGCCAGAAGGCGGTAATGGCAGCAGAAGTAATGGTAATACCACGCTCCTGCTCCTGCACCATCCAGTCTGTGGTCGCGGCGCCGTCATGCACCTCGCCCATTTTGTGACTTTTGCCAGTGTAAAAAAGGACGCGCTCAGTGGTGGTGGTTTTACCAGCATCCACGTGTGCAACGATACCAATGTTACGGTAGCGATTAATCKGTGTTGTACGAGCCATAAAGCCCTCGCAAAATGAGTGACGCTAAAATTAGAAGCGGTAGTGCGAGAAAGCCTTGTTGGCTTCAGCCATACGGTGAACGTCTTCACGCTTCTTAACTGCAGCACCTTTACCTTCGGCAGCGTCCAACAGTTCGCCAGCCAAACGCAGAGCCATAGACTTCTCGCCGCGCTTGCGGGCGTAGTCTACCAACCAGCGCATTGCCAGAGCGTTACGACGGGAAGGACGAACCTCGACCGGAACCTGGTAAGT
>NZ_JBFUIC010000499.1:0-2221 GCF_056402075.1 Pseudomonas sp. P4_C3 | reverse complement strand
TCGTCGCTCTGACAGTGCTCGGRCAGATCGGCGAACCGCGGCCGGTGATCATTTCCGAAGGCGGCATCGACTTTCAGCATCCACATCCCATCGCCGCCGGCGCACGCCTGTCGGTCAAGCTGGTGCTGATGCCGCAGGCCCTGGGCCTGCAGCTGCGCGCTCGCGTCACCCACTGCGACCGCAAGGGAGATGGCTATGACGTCGGCACCGAGTTCGAACACCCGACCGACGCCCAGCGCCAACTGCTGGCCCGCCACATCTTGCAAAAGCAGGCCCAGGAACGACGCCAGGCCCGCGAACAGCTCGAATCAGGCAATTAATTTAAGGAAGAACCGTGACCCTCATCTACGGCCATCGCGGCGCCAAGGGCGAAGCACCGGAAAACACCCTGACCAGCTTTCAGGAATGTCTCAAGCACGGCGTGCGTCGCTGTGAACTGGACCTGCACCTGTCCATGGACGGCGAGTTGATGGTCATCCACGACCCGACCCTCAAGCGCACCACGGACCGTCGCGGCAAGGTCGTCGAACACACGGCGGCCGAGCTGGTGACGTATGACGCACGCAAGGGCGGCCCGGACTGGATCAAGCCGTGCCCGATTCCGACGCTGGAAGAACTGTTCGAGAAATGCGACTTCGATCACTGGCAGTTGGAAGTCAAAAGCGCATCGAGGATGCGTGCCGCGACCACCGTGCTGGCGATTCGCGAAATGGTCCAGCGTCATGGGCTGATGGACAAGGTGACCATCACCTCGAGTTCCCGGGAAGTGCTGAAGGCCGCGCTGGAACTGGTGCCGGACGTATCCCGCGGGCTGGTGGCCGAGTACGCCTGGCTCGACCCGCTGAAGGTCGCGGCCAGCTATGGCTGTGAGATCCTGGCGCTGAACTGGACACTGTGCACGCCGGAACGCCTGCAAAGGGCGCAGCGTCAGGGGCTGCATGTGTCGGTGTGGACCGTCAACGAGCCTGCGCTGATGCGCAGACTCGCCGACTTCGGCGTTGACAGCCTGATTACAGACTTTCCCGGTTTGGCCACCGCCACCCTCGAGAATTGCTGAAATCGGTCTCCCCGGCCGGCTCAGGCCACCGGCCGGAGCCGCTCAAAAAAGCCGGTTGAGGCCGTCGTACGCGGCTACCCGATAGGCTTCGGCCATGGTCGGGTAGTTGAACGTGGTGTTGACGAAATACTTCAGCGTGTTCAGTTCGCCCGGCTGGTTCATGATCGCCTGACCGATGTGCACGATCTCCGACGCCTGATAACCGAAGCAGTGAACGCCCAGGACTTCCAGGGTTTCACGGTGGAACAGGATCTTCAGCATGCCTTGCGGCTCGCCGGCGATCTGCGCCCGCGCCATGCTCTTGAAGAACGCCTTGCCGACTTCGTACGGCACCTTGGCCTGGGTCAGCTCCTGCTCATTCTTGCCGATCGAGCTGATCTCCGGAATGGTGTAGATGCCGGTCGGCACGTCATTCACGAAACGCCAGCTACCGTTATCGACGATGCTGCCAGCGGCCGAACGACCCTGGTCATGGGCCGCACTGGCCAGGCTCGGCCAGCCGATCACGTCACCGGCGCCGTAGATGTTCGGCACGCAGGTGCGGTACGCCTCGTCGACTTCGATCTGACCACGGCTGTTGACCTTCACGCCGATGTTTTCCAGACCCAGCTGATCGGTGTTGCCGGTACGACYATTGCACCAGAGCAAGGCGTCGGCCTTGATCTTCTTGCCGGACTTGAGGTGCAGGATCACGCCGTTGTCCACGCCTTCGACGCGGTCGTAGTCTTCGTTATGGCGAACCGTGATGTTGTTGTTGCTGAAGTGATAACTCAGGGCCTGGGAAATTTCCGAGTCGAGGAAGCTCAGCAACTGACCACGGTTGTCCACCAGCTCCACCAGCACACCCAGACCGCTGAAGATCGAGGCGTATTCGCAACCGATCACGCCGGCGCCATAAACGATGAGTTTGCGCGGGGTGTGGCCGAGGCTGAGGATGGTGTCGCTATCGTAGATACGCGGGTGGTGGAAATCGATGTCCGCCGGGCGATAAGGGCGCGAACCGGTGGCGATGATGATGTGCTTGGCCACCAGTTTTTCGACCACGCCGTTGGCGCAGACCACTTCGATGGTTTGCTCGTCGGCGAAGCTGCCGGTGCCGAAGAACACGTCGACGCGGTTACGGGCGTAGTAGCCGGTACGCGAAGCGACTTGTTTGGAGATGAC
>NZ_JBFUIC010000498.1:0-2223 GCF_056402075.1 Pseudomonas sp. P4_C3 | reverse complement strand
GCGCGAAGGTTATGGCTTTCAATCCGTGAGCCCGATTGCTCGCTCTGATCTGCAGAGTGGGCGAGCCAGGCAGTGGCGTCGATTCACATCAGTCCCCACCGTGGCGACAGTCACGTGGCTTCTGAATGACACAGAAGCGCAGCTGTTTGAGGGATGGTTCGAGCACATCCTGCTTTCGGGCAGTTTATGGTTTCAATGCCCACTTAAGACGCCACTAGGCTTTGATTATCACCGAGCCCGCTTCATTGATATTTACGATGGGCCGAATTTGGTCGGCGTAAGTCATTGGCGTTTTACCGCCAAAGTCGAACTGTTCAAGCGCCCCATTCTGGACGCGGGCTGGATTATCACTGTACCCAACTACGTTGCTATGGCGGACATCTTCGACCGCGCCATAAACCACGAGTGGCCAGCAGGGTAGGTCTGCATGGTGTTTGGCTGCGTCTGCGTCAGTCTGTTGCAACGATTCGTACATTCTTCATTCGGCCTACAACGCCTGCGCCGGTACACTGCCAACCGATTCTATTTTGAGGTTGGTCGTAATGGTTAGTCGCCGGCAATTGATAAAAATCAGTGCACTCGGCACCGCTTCATTTGCGGCGCCGGCGGCTTACTCTGTGAGCGAGATGACCATGAGCTACAACACCCGAAACCCGATCGGCAGCACCGATCCGCGCGATTTGTCGGACAACGCGAAATGCTTAGATAGCTTCGCGAACGGGCCCGAGCCCACATATACAGATCGGCTTGGGGCGAATCGCAAAAGCATCCCGGGGATGATTGCAGAGTTTGATACCTGCCAGTTGCAACGGGGTGAAGCGTTTCATAGTGCTCAGACCAACCGCGAATCGGCGTTCGATGCGGCGCAGCTTGCGCGTGATACTGAGTTCTCCGACGATCAGGACAATCGCGAAGCGCAATTCAATTCCTTCATAGATGCCAGTGGTTACGAGCCGTCGATTGCCTACGCATCTGGAATCCTGCTAGATCGCACCACCAAAACAGTGGCGTATCTGGGTAATGAATACCGGGCGAAAAGCTCGTTCATCCCGATGACGACTACTAGCTGGGCGACCGACGAAGCTAAGCTAAAGCTGATCGGTGACGACTCTTTGCGGCAGAATCTGGCAGGCTTGCCCGGGTCAGCTATGGTCGGTCATGCGCGCGCCCGGCTGGCCACTGCCATCACGAACGCTGGCCAGTTACTGTCGGTGCAGGCTGTAAGTGTTTGGGAGTTCGCTCATCTAATTACTGTCAAGCCTGTTGCCCTAAACCCGGACACTTGGGACTGGTATCCCGCGGTAAAAGCTGCCCTAGAATACTCCGCAGCCTGGGGGGTCGAGGTCGACGGCTATAACCAACTCTGCTACATCGGAACCAAGATCACCATCGCTACCGGCCAAGTGCGGCTTAAGAACGCCACAATTAAAGCACTGCCTAGTGTCACTGGGACTATGCTAAAGCTGAACGGCGCCACCGCAAACCCGCAGTTCAATCAGGTCGTATTCGACGGAAACTACTCCGCGTACTCTTGGGTAGAGGTGGAGAACACTCACGATGCGGCGTTTACAGGTTGTACATTCAAGACTCTCGGTAATAATCAACCTAACGTCTTCGGTCTATGGGTCAAGGGCTCGAAAAGGGTTATAGTTCTGGGCTGTCGCTTTTCTGACCTCACATCGCTAGATGTAACTCGTGCCATCTACTTCATGGGTGACTGTCGCGGGGCGATCATGTCGGCCAATACCTTTTCCAACATCACCAGCTTGGGCGATGACGCTGACGCCATCGTGTGTGAGGAATTCAGCAGCGATAACCAAGCATTCGTCGTTGATGGTAATTATTTCGAGAACGTTCAGAAACGCCTGGTCAAGGCGGGCGGTAACGGTTGGGTGATCACCAATAACCGAGCGAAGACCACGCTAAGCGGTGGATTGTATTCGATCTTCYCACTCTACGGTTCCGATATCGTACTGACAGGGAACAACATTGAAGTAACAAGCGCTAACGTCGATTACCCAATTGACCTTGGCGGCATCCCTGGCAGCATGGCGTCAGCCAGAAACATTACTATCGCGCACAACATCTTCCGCCTTAAGCCGGTAGTAAGTCCTGGCGTGCAGGATCTTATCCGCCAGTCAAACGTAATCGAGAACCTTCGTGTACATGACAACTACGTGGACCATTGTCGCGCTTTTTATAACAACCCCCTCAGCTTCACGT
>NZ_JBFUIC010000497.1:0-2250 GCF_056402075.1 Pseudomonas sp. P4_C3 | reverse complement strand
GTCGTAAGGTGCAGCATCTTTCTCTGCGGCTATCCGCAGCACATCAGCGCTGGGCACATACAAAAACTCGGGTTGCGGATCGATAAAACGAGCGATCAACCAAGGACAGGCGATGCGGTCGATCTTGGGTCGTTCACGGGTAATCCACCTCATGGAACACCTCCTGCCTAGCTCGGTAGGCTGGGTGATCTGGCGAGCCCGGTGCCCGCCATAGACTGTTAACCAGCTCGTGTTTTCAGCGCAACAGATGCACTGCCAAGCCGACGAGTGCGCAGGTCATCAGCACCTGAATAACGCCCCGCTTGAAGCGGAACAAGGCAATTGCCGCTGCAATGGCGATCAGGGCTGAGGGCCAATCGAGGTTGCCGCTGAAGCCCTTCGGCCATAGCACGTGATAACCGAAGAAACACGCCAGATTGAGGATCACGCCGACGACTGCCGCTGTAATGGCAGTTAGCGGTGCCGTGAACTTGAGTTCGTTGTGGGTCGACTCCACCAGCGGGCCACCCGCGAGGATGAACAGGAACGAGGGCAGGAAGGTGAACCATGTCACCAGGGAGGCGGCGACAGCCCCAGCCAGAAACATTTGATCGGCACCGAACACTTGCGAGACATAGGCCCCGACAAAGCCGACGAAGGCCACCACCATGATCAGCGGCCCTGGTGTGGTTTCGCCTAACGCCAATCCGTCGATCATTTGTGTCGGGGTTAGCCAGCCATAGTGACCAACCGCGCCCTGGTACACATATGGGAGTACCGCGTAGGCCCCGCCAAACGTCAGCAGCGCCGCTTTGGTAAAGAACCAGCCCATCTGGGTCAAAGTGCCTTCCCAGCCAAAGAGTGCGGTCAAAATCCCCATTGGCAATGCCCATAGTGCGGCGCCAATCAGTGCGAGCGATGCCAATTTCAACCAGCTGAACCGGGCATGCTCCGGGGACGGAGTGTCGTCATCGATCAAGGCCGGGCCGAAGGATTTTTTTGCGGCGCTATGGCCCCCGGCTCTGAATTTTTCGGGTGCCAGGCGTCCGCCGACATAACCGATCAGTGCGGCACCCAGAACGATCAAAGGGAACGGCACATTGAACGCGAAGATTGCGGTGAATGAGGCTGCYGCTATCGCCCATAGCCAATTGTTCTTCAATGCCCGAGAGCCTATTCGATGGGCCGCCTGCACGACGATGGCGGTCACGGCGGGCTTGATGCCATAGAAGAGCCCCGCAACCACAGGCACTTCGCCGAAGGCGATGTACATCCACGACAAAGCGATCAGGATGAACAAAGAGGGCAGCACAAACAKCACGCCCGCAATCACCCCGCCCCAGGTTCGATGCATCAGCCAGCCGATATAGGTTGCCAACTGCTGAGCCTCTGGCCCAGGGAGCAACATGCAGTAGTTGAGGGCATGCAGGAATCTGCGCTCGGATATCCAGCGCCGCCGCTCTACCAACTCCTGATGCATGATCGAGATCTGTCCCGCAGGCCCGCCGAAGCTGATGAAGCCGAGCTTCAACCAGAACCGGAACGCTTCACGCAAACTGATCGCTTCCGGCCTCAACAGCTCTTCTTCAACCATTGGTGCCAAATCCTTACTCATTGGGTTGTTCCTCTTTCACAAACCCGGCGAGCAGACCGTCGAAAATGCCGCTCGCAGCGACCAGCAAATGGTCGTCGTGGGTAATGGTTTCGCGCAGTCCTGCCAGCACACGCTCGACACCGGCAGCCTCCACCGGCTGAATGCCTCCGATATCGAGGTAGTGCACCAGGGCCGCAATGCGGTTCAGACCGGACTCTTGAAGCTCAAAACTGGCTTGCAGGGTTTCGAAGCTCACGCGGTTGCCGACATGACTGAAAGTCGCCTCATCGAAATCGAAGCCCAACGCATCGGCCGGACAGTCCTGTGGCGTGTCCAGCCAGAGGATCTGAGCATTGGGGTCAATGAAGCGACGGATCAGCCAGGCACAAGCCAGGCGGTCAACCCAAGGACGCTTGCGGGTTGCCCAGAGTCGCCCCTGAAAGTCGTCACGGTTGAGCACCGTTATGGGTATGTTGTGGCTGTGCGGTTCGTCTGGGGACAGGACTCTGCTGACTGCTGTCTCCAACTCCTGCAAAGCAGCGTCGATTTGTTGCTTCGGTTTGCCTGGGAAGTAATCGATGCTGGTCAGCAGGTCGTAGGTTTTACGCAGTTTGCGAACCTGTTTCGTGAGGGCCAATGCGTTTTCAGGATTGAGCTGCCCACGGCATTCTTCGATC
>NZ_JBFUIC010000496.1:0-2250 GCF_056402075.1 Pseudomonas sp. P4_C3 | reverse complement strand
CTTCTGATTGACGATTTTCTCGACTACTAGATGGAAGGACGAACATGGAAAGTTTAACCAAGCCAGCTAATAATGCATATTATCTTGAACGACAATCTCGCTTTGAATCGAACGCGAGAAGCTATCCACATAAATTTCCGATCGCGATTAAGTCAGCGCAAGGCGCGTGGATTACTGATGTCGAAGGTCGAAAGTACCTCGATTGCCTATCGGGTGCAGGAACTTTGGCGCTCGGACATAACCATTCGGAAGTCATCGGTGCAATACGAACTCTGCTCGATCACCAGATGCCGCTACACACRCTCGACCTGACGACACCTGTCAAGGATGCGTTCTGCGAAACCGTGCTTAAGTTACTTCCGGGCTCACCAAGCGACTGGCGACTGCAGTTCTGCGGACCGACAGGTGCCGACGCCGTAGAGGCTGCGCTTAAGCTAGCGAAAATTGCTACAGGGCGCTCCGGCATACTAAGTTTCAGTGGCGCATACCACGGTATGACGCATGGAGCATTGAGCGTGACCGGTAACCTCGGACCGAAGACTTCTGTTGGTGGTCTCATGCCGGGTATACAGTTCCTGCCCTATCCATATTCTTATCGTTGCCCGCTCGGTATTGGTGGCGAAACGGCCGCCATCGCCTTGGGCGTATTAATCGAGCGTTTCCTCGATGATGTCGAGAGCGGTGTCACCAAGCCGGCAGCGATTATCGTCGAGGCGATCCAAGGTGAAGGCGGCGTCATTCCCGCGCCGGTTCCATGGTTGGTGAAACTACGCGAGGTTACACAACGACACGGCATCATCCTGATACTCGATGAGGTGCAAGCGGGAATTGGGCGTACTGGGCAATGGTTTGCTTTTGACCACGCGAAAATCGTCCCCGACATGATCGTCCTGTCGAAGGCAATAGGTGGTGGCCTTCCATTATCGTTGGTGGCTTACCAGGCTGGGTTTGACGTTTGGTCGCCGGGAGCACACGCCGGTACATTTCGAGGTAATCAACTCGCGATGGCCGCCGGACAAGCAACGCTCGACATCATGGTTAAGAACCGCGTTCTCGACAACGTAGTTTCGGTCGGCGCTGCACTGGAACACAGACTTATACGTCTGCAGCGAAACCTCCCATGTATAGGTGACATTCGCGGACGTGGTCTTATGCTCGGTATTGAGATTGTCGATACCGAACTCCCCGTCGATTCACTTGGCAGCCATCCCCCCCATCCACGATTATCGCAAGCGCTGCAACGAGCCTGCTTCGACAATCAATTGATTGTGGAGCTCGGTGGCCGGCACGGCGCGGTCCTGCGTCTCCTACCACCGTTGACATTGACACATCAGGAAGGGGACATCGTAATCGAACGGCTGAAGACGGCACTGGAAACGGTAATGCATGCCGAGCAGGAGTCGACCGACCATGCTTGAATTGCCGACTCTAGGAATGACGACCGCCGATCAGCAGGGATCGACAGCCTACCGTTTCTTGATGACAAAGGCTGTGAACACTGCGAGCCAATGGCTCGAAGCAGGTGTGCTGTTTGACGGAGCGCGGCCCGATACGCTACGGATGAAATTGTCAGATCACGACATCTTTCCCGAACATGGTGTCGGCGACGAGCAATCCTTAGCGGACGCAACTGCGTGTTTTCTTGACCACGCGTTACAGGTCCATCATCCGCTCTGCATCGCGCATTTGCACTGTCCGACAACGCTTGCTTCTCAAGCTGCAGAGGTGTTGATCAACGTAGCTAATCAGTCGATGGATTCCTGGGATCAGAGCCCATCGGCCACAATCCTTGAACAGCATCTCGTCGGCGCTCTCCGAGCGCGTATTGGCTACCCGGTAAACGACGCTGGCGTGTTGACTAGCGGCGGTACGCAAAGCAATTTAATGGGACTGCTGCTTGCTCGGGATCATTATGCGTTGCTTCATTTGGGGGTCAATATCAAGGAGGATGGGATTTCGGCCGACGCCAAGCGCATGGTTGTAATTTGTTCGAGCCAAGCCCACTTTTCAGTTCAGCAATCGATGTCCTTGCTCGGCCTGGGTAGGAGCGCTGCGATATCCGTTCCATGCGACTCCGAAGGACGACTAGTCGCAGGCGACGTCGAGCGCACGCTGTCCAGACTAACAAGCGAATCGCAGGCACCCTTTGCCATAGTCGCAACCGCCGGTACGACGGATACAGGCGCAATCGATCCTATCAATGCACTTGCCGACATTGCACAGGCTCGTGGACTTTGGCTCCACGTAGAC
>NZ_JBFUIC010000495.1:0-2259 GCF_056402075.1 Pseudomonas sp. P4_C3 | reverse complement strand
CTACATGGGTGAGCCGCGGGCGCTGATCATCGCACCGACCCGCGAACTGGTGGTGCAGATCGCCAAGGACGCCGCCGACCTGACCAAGTACACCGGCCTCAACGTCATGACGTTCGTCGGTGGCATGGACTTCGACAAGCAACTCAAGCACCTCGAAGCCCGCCACTGCGACATCCTCGTGGCCACACCGGGCCGTCTGCTGGACTTCAACCAGCGCGGCGACGTGCATCTGGACATGGTCGAAGTGATGGTGCTGGACGAAGCCGACCGCATGCTCGACATGGGCTTCATCCCGCAAGTGCGCCAGATCATTCGCCAGACGCCACCGAAGTCCGAGCGTCAGACGCTGCTGTTCTCCGCGACCTTCACCGAAGACGTGATGAACCTGGCCAAGCAATGGACCACCGACCCGTCGATCGTCGAGATCGAAGCGCAGAACGTGGCCAGCGAAAACGTCGAGCAGCACATCTACGCGGTGGCCGGTGCCGACAAATACAAACTGCTCTACAACCTGGTCAACGACAATGGTTGGGAGCGGGTGATCGTGTTCGCCAACCGCAAGGATGAAGTGCGACGCATCGAGGAACGCCTGGTGCGCGATGGCATCAACGCCGCGCAACTGTCCGGCGACGTGCCGCAGCACAAGCGCATAAAAACCCTGGAAGGCTTCCGCGAAGGCAAGATCCGCGTACTGGTCGCCACGGACGTGGCCGGCCGCGGCATCCACATCGACGGCATCAGCCACGTGATCAACTTCACCCTTCCGGAAGTGCCGGACGACTACGTGCACCGCATCGGTCGTACCGGGCGTGCCGGTGCCGACGGTGTATCCATCAGCTTTGCCGGTGAAGACGACTCCTACCAGCTACCGTCCATCGAAGAACTGCTGGGGCGCAAGATCAGCTGTGAAACGCCACCGACCCACCTGTTGCGGGCGGTTGAGCGCAAACGTCCGCACTGAGTGACGTTGCAGAAACAGGCGCAGCCGGAAACGGACTGCGCTTTTTTTTCGCCCGGCTTTTTTCAACAGGAGCTTGCTCGCTACAACTAAAAGTCCATAATGGACAAATTAGTTTACTTCAAGTCCCGGAGCCGACCATGTCCAGCACGCCCCAAGTGATTACCCAAGCCCAGGCCCGCGAGTATCTGGCGCGAGTCGATGTGCCGCAGATCCTGCGCAAACTGTTCCGCGACCTGGCCGCCGGGCAAGCCGTGCAACCGGCGCAGCAACTGGTGGAATTTCCCCAGGGCGCCGGCGACTTCATCAATTACCTGGGCGTGTTGGCCGAAGACGGCGTGTACGGGATCAAGACATCGCCGTACATCGTCCGTGAACAGGGGCCGCTGGTGACAGCGTGGACGCTGTTGATGTCGATGCAGACCGGCCAGCCGTTGTTGCTGTGCGATGCCGGAGAACTGACCACCGCGCGCACTGCGGCCACCACCGCCGTGGCGGTCGACGCCCTCGCGCCACTCACAGCCAATCGCCTGGCCATCATCGGCAGCGGCAAAGTGGCCCAGGCGCACCTGCATTACGTGAAAGGCCTGCGCGACTGGCAGAGCATCTGCCTGTACTCGCCGAGCGTGAGCGAAGACGCCGAAACCGTGAGCCTGCTGAAAAACATCGAGCCACGCCTGAACATCGTCGACAGTCGCGAAGCTGCCGTTCAGGACGCCGACGTGATCATGCTCTGCACCTCGTCCGCCGGTCCGGTGATCGATCCGTCAAGCCTGCGCAAACCGGCGCTGATCACCTCCATCAGCACCAACGCGCCGCGTGCCCACGAAGTGCCGCCGCAAAGCCTCAACAACATGCAGGTGTTCTGCGACTATCGCCTGACCACCCCGGGCTCGGCCGGTGAAATGCTGATCGCCGCCGAACAACACGGCTGGGACAGGAGTGCGATTGTCGGCGACCTGCCTGACCTGCTAAGCGAGAAAGTCCAGCGTCCCGGCTACGACCGCCATGTGTTCTTCCGCTCCATCGGCCTGGGCCTGGAAGACATTGCGCTGGCCAATGCGATCTATCGCCTGCAGCACTAACCCCCCCTGTAGGAGCGAGCTTGCTCGCGATGGTGKRTCAGGCACCRCTGTGTCGACTGACACACCATCGCGAGCAAGCTCGCTCCTACAGGGGGGGTTAGTGCTGCAGGCGATAGATCGCATTGGCCAGCGCAATGTCTTCCAGGCCCAGGCCGATGGAGCGGAAGAACACATGGCGGTCGTAGCCGGGACGCTGGACTTTCTCGCTTAGCAGGT
>NZ_JBFUIC010000494.1:0-2266 GCF_056402075.1 Pseudomonas sp. P4_C3 | reverse complement strand
TCGACGGCGAGTCGCCGTTCAAGCTTGGCTTGCAGCGATTGCCCGATGGTTACAGCAGTACCCGCTGGATAGATGTCTATCAGGGGCCGCGGGTCGGGCTGGCGGTCAACAGTCGTTTCAGTCGACAGGCCATCGAAACCGTCACCATCCTGGACAAGGACTATGCGTTGCAGCGCATAGACGAACGCATCGACATACCCGAGCTGGGATTCAAGGCCACCAACCGTTTTTGGGTCAGGCCTGACGATGGCTTGATCCTGCAGAGCGAACAACATCTCACGCCGGAACTTTTCTTGAAGATTGTGCAATTGCGCCCTGACCGGGAGATGGCTCGGTGAGATATTCGAAAACGCTGTCGGCCTGCCTGTTGCTGGCCAGTTCTGCGATGACTCAGGCCGCTGTCACGGTCACGGGTGATGTGAAAAACGCCGGTTCCTTCGCGTTCGTGCCAGGTGCACGCTTGCTCGATGCCGTCAGCCAGGGACGCCCGAACGCCGAAAGTTACTGGCTGGCCGCCGCCTGGCTGCACCAGCCACTGGTGGAGCAGCAAATCCGCCTTAAAGCCGGTGTGCTGTTCGATCTGAAATTGCTGCAACGTGGGGCCTTGCTTGAAGAAAAAAGCAGCCTTGCAGCCTTGGCTGCGCGCCTGTTGGAAGAGGTCAGCCGACTGCCCGTTACCGGCCGCAGAGTCGCGGTGCTCGACCCCGTGGCGTTGGAGGTTGCGTTCGCCCGCAATTACTCGCTCAGTGACGGCGACCGGCTGACTTACCCTGTACGCCCGACTACGGTCACTGTGGTGGGCGCCGTTGAACAGCCCTGCGCACTGCCTTATCGCGCCCTGCAGCCCGTCCAGGAATATCTTGAAAGTTGTCTGCCGGTGACCGATGCAGATGCCGATTACCTGTGGCTGATTCAGCCCGATGGCCAGGTCAGGAGAGTCGGCAACGCCGCCTGGAACAACGAAGGCGGGGTGTTTGCCGCCGCAGGCAGCACGATTCTGGTGCCCGTGCGCAACGATGATCCGGACCTGCCCACACCCGACTTGAACGAGCAGCTTGCCCAGTTTCTCGCCACCCAACCGCTGCCCGAGGTGGCCCCTTGAAGTTACGTTTTGCCGCCGTAGTGTTGTTGCCCTACAGCCTGGCTCATGGAGAGCCGCGTTTTACCCAGAATGATTTCGGTGGCGTGGGTTTGCTGCAAACCCCCACCGCACGGATGGCGCCCGCCGGCGAATTCAGCCTGAACGCCAACCGGACCGACCCATATTCGCGCTATAGCATTTCAATACAGCCCCTTGATTGGCTGGAAGGCAGCTTTCGCTATACCGCTATCAGCGACCGTAAATACGGGCCCGAGTCATTAAGTGGCGACCAGAGCTATAAAGACAAGGCGGTCGATGCCAAAGCCCGCCTCTGGCGAGAAAGCCACTGGTTGCCCGAGGTCGCGCTCGGTTTTCGGGATATTGGGGGCACCGGCCTGTTCTCCAGCGAATACATTGTGGCGAACAAACGTTACTACGATCTGGATTTCAGCCTGGGCGTTGCCTGGGGCTACATCGGTAACCGCGGGGATTTCGAAAACCCGCTGGGGTACCTTGATGAGCGCTTTGATACACGCCCGGTAAACTCGGACACGGGCGACGTCAATACCAACTCGTATTTTCGAGGCTCGCCCGCGTTGTTTGGCGGCGTGGCCTATCAGACGCCCTGGTCGCCCTTGAGCTTGAAACTCGAGTTCGACGGTAACGACTACGAGCACGAGCCGCTGAAAAATAGCCTGAAGCAGGACTCGCCCATCAACATCGGGGCGGTGTTCAAGCTGAGTGACTCAGTCGATTTGAGCGCAGGTTGGGAGCGCGGCAACACCGCGTTGTTCGGTATTACTTTTCATACCAATTTCGCCAGCCGCAAGGCGCCAGCCAAGCGCTACGACCCCGCTGTCGAAGCGCTGCCGGCACGCGAGCCAACCACGCCGCTCGATCAGGTCGACTGGGCGGGGGTTTCCAAACGACTGGAAAACAACGCAGGTTATAAGGTCGAGCGTATTGCTCAGCGCGATTCCGAGCTGATTGTGTATGGCGAGCAGTCGCGCTATTTCTACTCCGCCAAAGGCGTGGGCCGGGCCAGCCGGATTCTGGACAACAGCGCGAATGACGAAATCGACTGGTTCACGATGGTGAACAAGCGTTACGACATGCCTGTGGTAGAAACCAGTGTGCCGCGCGACACCTTCCGGGCCGTGGTGAACAACCAACAAGACCTTACAG
>NZ_JBFUIC010000493.1:0-2266 GCF_056402075.1 Pseudomonas sp. P4_C3 | reverse complement strand
GGTTGAAGAAATGCAGGCCGATGAAGCGCTCAGGCTGGCTGACACTGGCGGCGAGTTGGGTGATCGACAGCGACGAGGTGTTGGAGGCAATGACGCATTCGCTGCTGACTTGCGCGGCGATCTGTTGCAGTACACGCAGTTTCAGGTCGAGATTTTCCGTCGCCGCTTCGATGACCAATTGCGCGTTTTGCAGGCTGCCGTAATCGGTGCTGGTGCGGATTTTGTCGAGGGTGGCCTGTTTCTGCTCCGGCGTCAGGGTTTCCTTGGCGACCTGCCGGTCCAGGTTTTTACCGACGGTTGCGACGGCTTTTTGCAAAGCGCTTTCGGATATGTCGAGCAAGGTCACGTTGAAACCGGCCATGGCACAGACTTGCGCGATGCCGTTGCCCATGGTGCCCGCACCGATCACTCCGATGTTTTGCAGATTCATCTTCCCATCCTTCGATCAAACCCTGCGATACCTTGGCCGCGACTGCAGCCGAAGGCGTACTATTGCCGCGAGTCTAGAGCCGGCAGGGCGGTTGTCCTATGCCAAAACTGTTCAACGGCGCTGATGTTTTTTGCCATTCGGGTGATGAGAGAGAAGCGAACCAATGCGGGAAAAGGACTCGGTTGCCGCCTATTTCGTGCAGGCAATGATCCATGGGCTGAGGGATGACCCGCAGCGCGTGACGGCCGTGCTCGAACAGGCGGGCATTGATCCGGCGGTCATGCACCAACCCACGGCGCGGGTGCCGGCCAACGCGTTTGCGGCGTTGTGGCTGATACAGATTCGCGAACTCGACGACGAGTTTTTCGGGCTCGACTCCCATGGCATGCCGCCGGGCAGTTTCGCCCTGATTTGCCGTGCCCTGATTCAGGAACCCGATCTGCACAAGGCCATGCGCCAATGCCTGGCCAACTTCGGGTTGTTCCTGCGCGACTTTCGCGGCTCGCTGGCCGTGCGTGGCAAGCGTGCGGTGATCAGCCTGGAAACCCGTTCGACGGATAACGATGCCAGTCGGTTTGGTGAAGAAACGTTCCTGGTGTTGATGATCAGCCTGCTGTGCTGGCTGGGTGGCCGGCGCATTCCCATTGATCGCGCGGACTTCCGCCATTCGCGCCTGTCGCTGGGTGACGATCGCCTGCTTTGGGGCCCCAACCTGACCTTTGGTGCCGAGCGCACCGAAATCGAATTTGCCAGCCACTACTTGCGCCTGCCAGTGGTTCAGGACCTGGCGTCGTTGAAAGTGTTTCTGCGTACCGCGCCGCAATGGCTGGTGATCCGCTTCCGTAACCAGCATGGCCTGGCATCCCAGGTTCATCAGCGCTTGCGCGGCAGTCATTACAGTGAGTGGCCGACGTTGCAGGCCTTTGCCCTGGAACAGCACCTGAGCCCCAGCACCTTCCGCCGCAAACTGGAGCGTGAAGGCTGCTCCTACCAGGAAATCAAGGACGAAGTACGGCGTGGCGTGGCCTTCGAGCAACTGCGTCAGAGCGACGCGAGCATCAGCGATATCGCCGAGCAACTGGGTTTCCAGGAACCCAGCGCCTTCCATCGGGCGTTCAAGAAATGGACCGGGGAAAGCCCTGGGCGCTATCGGGCCCGTTATCAGGGGGAGCAGGGCGTTGAGGTCGCCACCCTACAGGAACCCTGCGAGCCCTGAGCCATCGTCGGTCCGGTAGCAGGACTTCAGGGCCACCGGGTTCGGTGATTTCGATCAGGGTCATGGTCTGCGGGAGTGTCATTTCATACACCTGCATTGAGCGTTGGCGATTTGGTCGAGCGACTGAGCAGTCGGCTGCCCAGTTCCAGCAACAGCGCTACAACGATGACCCCGGCGGCAATCACGAACATCAAGGCATGATGGCCACCACTGGCATTGAACAGCGCCGAATAAGCAAACCCCGAGAGGGCCTGGAACGTCGCGAACGACACGGTGGCGCGGCTCCAGGCAATCTGCTGCTGGTGATGGTTGGGGATCAATTCATGCACCCGGGCCAACGCCAGCGGCACGATGCCGGGCGGGAAGGAGCCGAGGATCACCGCCAGCAAAGCCAATGCCGCGAACGAACTGCTGATCGATAAAAGGCCAACCGCCAACGCCTGTATTACCAGCACGATGCGGATCCCCGTTTTCGCGCCCAGTTGGTCGGCCAGAAAACCGTAGCTCACTGGCCCGACAATCGCGCCAAGGCCATACATCACCCAGATCAGCGCGCCGACATGCGCCCCGGCATTGAGCCCCCGGGCGACGTAATCCACCAGGAACACCATGGCCGGCAC
>NZ_JBFUIC010000492.1:0-2272 GCF_056402075.1 Pseudomonas sp. P4_C3 | reverse complement strand
GGCCTGCACCGCACCGACCTGGTACGCGAAGACCTGGGCACCGCCGATCGCGAAGTCCTCCAGGTGCTCGTGGACTTCGATCCGGGCGTGACATCGCCCAAACATGCTCACCCCGGTGTCGAGGTGGCGCACGTGATCAGCGGCACCTTTGAATATCAACTGGAAGGGCGGGCACCGGTGACGCTCAAGGCCGGTGACTCGTTGTACATCCCTGAAGGCGTTGCGCATGTGGCGAAGAACGTGGGCCAGGACAAGGCCTCGGAACTGGCGACCTACATCGTGAAGAAAGGCGAAGCGTTGCTGATCCTGAAGGAGTAGGCGAGGGCCACCGGGTCATTGCCGGCTGCAAACCTCCCACACACAACCGCGCAACCAGCGATGCGCCGGGTCGGCGTCCATGCGCGGGTGCCACAGCATTGAAACCGTGATGGGGGGCGTGGGGAACGGCAAGGCAAAGCAGTGCATCCCCTGGCACAGGTTGCCGACGTGCCGCTCCGGTACGCTGGCCACCAGTTCTGAAGCCCGCGCCAATGCAATCGCAGAGGAGAAACCGGCGACGATGGTGATGATGTCCCGCTTCAGTCCCAGCTCATTCAAGGCGTCATCCATGACGCCTTTTTCGTGGCCCYGGCGCGAGACCAGAATGTGCCGGGCGCTTGCATAACGAACAGGTGTCATCTCACCTTGAGCCAGTGGATGACCCTCGCGCACGACGCCAATGAACCGATCGCGAAACAGCATCCGGGTCCGCACTTCCGGGCTGGTTGATTCGCCGATCACACCGGTTTCCAGATCCACCGAGCCTTCGCGCAGCAGGGTGCTGTCCTTGTTCAGCTTCTGCACGAAATTCAAGCGGACGCCGGGCGCTTCTTCGTTGATGCGGGCGATCAGTTGCGGTCCGAAATTTTCCACGAAGCCGTCGCTGGTGCGCAGGGCGAAGGTACGGGTCAGTTGATTCAGGTCGAGTGCCTCGGCAGGGCGCAGGACGGCTTCGGCGTCCTGCACGAGCACGCCGACGCGTTCACGCAACTCCAGCGCCCGAGGCGTGGGAACCAGTCCGCGCCCGGCCCGCACCAGCAGCGGATCGCCCGTGGTTTCGCGCAATCGCGCCAGCGCCCGGCTCATGGCTGACGGGCTCAGGTGCAAACGCTGCGCGGCGCGGGCCACGCTGCCTTCCTCSAGCAACACGTTCAGGGTGATCAACAGATTCAGGTCKGGCATCGAATCAATTCCTGTAGGAGCGAGCTTGCTCGCGAAGGTGGCACATTAAAAATGATGTTGTCTGACACACCCTCTTCGCGAGCAGGCTCGCTCCTACAGGTTTTTTAACATGTGGCGTCTTGTGCACGTATATAGTGCAAATACTGCGTCTTCCGCCATGTTATGGCCGGGCTTAGGCTCTGGACAACCTATTTGCGGAGTCGCGAGAAAATGAAGTCCATATCGATTCGGGGAGCCTTGGCCAGCCTGTCGTTATCCATGCTGCTGTCGTCCCTGGGCACCAGCATTGCCATCGTTGGATTGCCGACCCTGGCCGAGGCGTTCTCAGCCTCCTTTCAGCAAGTGCAATGGGTGGTGCTCGCTTACCTGCTGGCGATCACGGCGCTGATCGTCAGTGTCGGAAGACTTGGCGACATCATTGGCCGCCGACGTTTGTTGTTGATCGGGATTTGCGTGTTTACCGTCGCTTCGATCCTGTGCGCGCTGGCCCCTCATCTCTGGTTATTGATTGCCGCTCGGGCGCTGCAGGGCGTCGGTGCGGCCATCATGATGGCGCTGACCATGGCGCTAGTGGGCGGGGCCGTTCCCAAGGAAAAAATGGGCAGTGCGATGGGCGTGCTCGGCACGATGTCAGCGATTGGCACCTCACTCGGCCCGACCCTTGGAGGTTTTTTGATTGCCAATCCGGGGTGGCAGGCAATTTTTCTGATCAATGTGCCGTTGGGTGTTTTGGCGATTGGGCTCGCGCTCTACTTTTTGCCCAACGATCGCAGTGAGAAGAGGGCGGATCGAGCGGGCTTCGATGTGCTCGGCACGCTGGTGCTGGTTCTGACACTGCTGGCTTATGCACTGGCGATGACCATTGGGCGTGGCACCCTGGGGCCGCTGAACATGACGCTGTTGCTGGTGACAGTTCTTGGGCTGTGCGTGTTTGTATTCGTCGAGCACACAGCCGAGTCGCCTCTGGTTCGATTGACGATGTTCCGTAACTGGCAGATGAGCGCAGGATTCGTCATGAGCATGCTGGTGACCACCGTGGTCATGGCGACCA
>NZ_JBFUIC010000491.1:0-2279 GCF_056402075.1 Pseudomonas sp. P4_C3 | reverse complement strand
AATTGGTCCGAGCAGATCAGGCCAATCATCCTGCTTTCACTCAACTTCAGAATCAATGACACCCAACAAAAAAGTAACTTTGGAGGAAATAGACATGCGTCCTGATAAAAAGAATCTGTCCACACTTTCGGCGGCTACACTCGCAGTTCATGGTGGTAACGTAACCGACATCACTACTGGTGCTGTTCGCACTCCGCTGGTGATGGCTAACTCTTATCTCTTGCCTGAAGATCCGGCCACGATGGACTRGTCCAGCCCAGACGGCCTTGTGTACACGCGGAACCAGGGGCATAACCAGGTATGCCTTGAAAAGAAACTTGCTGCACTAGAAGGCTGCGAGGCTGCGGTTGTATTTGCTACCGGCGTAGCCGCTTTGCATTCAGTGTTTTTCTCTTTCTTGAAAAGCGGTGACCACGTCATTGTCAGTGATATTACGTATCAGGCTGTATGGCGTCTTTTCGCGGAGCTTTTGCCTGAGCGTTATGGCATTGAAGCCACATTTGTCGACGTAGGTGACCTAGAGGCTGTTCGCCAAGCGATCCGCCCTAATACCAAACTGATCCATACCGAGACGATTGCTAATCCAACCACTAAGGTTGCAGATATCGCTGCGCTGGCTGAAATTGCCCATGCACACGGGGCACTGATTTCCGTCGATGCTACTTTCACTCCACCTCCGTTTTTCCGTGCCAGTCAGCACGGGGTCGACCTGGTCGTCCACTCTCTGACGAAGTATATCAATGGCCATGGTGATGCCATGGGCGGGGTGGTTATCGGTTCCACTCAGATGATTACCAAGATCAAGAATGACGCTCTTGTTGACCTCGGCGCGACCATCTCTCCATTTAACGCCTGGATGATAATGCGCGGTTCAGTCACGCTGCCTCTGCGTCTGAAACAACTTCTAAATACGGCTGAAAAATTGGCTGAGTTTCTCAATTCGGATGATCGTATAGCCTATATCTACTATCCGGGGCTTCCGTCCCACCCGCAGCATGAACTAGCCCGTCGGCAATTCGCAGGCAAGGGATATGGGGCGATGATGGCTTTTGCAGTAAAGGGCGATCCAGATACTCAGAATCGGTTCGTTTCGAATCTGCGCATCATCACTTCTGCAGTATCCCTCGGGCACGATGAGTCCCTCATCGTTCATGTGGGTGCGGAAGGCCGAGGCGGCTTTGACAAGTACCCTGAAGAGTTCCGTACCTACGGACACCTTCGGGTCTCGGTGGGGCTCGAAGATCCGGACGATTTGATCAAAGATATTTCCCTGGCCTTGGACGAGACATTCAAATGATCTGAACGCCAAAAAATTGGTGGCACCTTTAGCGTTGGATGTACGGCATTGCTCAAAATATGGTCTGGTCGGTAACCCTCCTTTGCCCCCGTACCAGCGGGGGCTTTTTTAAGAGCCCGATCCATTATTTTTATTTTCAGGGGCGCGGCCCCAATACATGTAGGTTGTATTCGTCTTGGTTGTGACGGATCTTTCAATGGAGGCTTATCATGGCTTGGATATGTTTAATTTTTGCAGGGATACTTGAAGTTGTTTGGGCTTTCTCCATGAAGCAATCTGAAGGTATGACCAAGCTTGGGCCGACTGTTGTTACCTTGGTATTGGTAATGGCAAGTTTTGCTCTCCTATCATTTTCCATGAAAAGTCTACCACTTGGTACTGCCTATACAATTTGGACTGGCATTGGTGCTGTTGGCGCGTTTGCAGTGGGTATCATCCTTCTAGGCGAACCTGCGAGCCTTATGCGAGTTGTCGCAGCTGTCTTAATTGTCAGCGGTCTTGTAATGATGAAGCTGGCTTCAGCTTGATTTTTTCTGTTTCGGTTAGAAAATAAATTATAAGGGTTGGAGTGACGCCTCAGCATTTCCTGAGGGATTTCATGCGCTGATTTTTTGTTTACCTTTGCAAAACAGGTTTTCAGTCAAGCAGATTGCTCTCTGTTACGAGCAGTTTGCTCATAATATTGATCTGTTTGCCATATTTGGATGAGCGAGCCATCGGCGTACTATCGGTGTCCAGTACAAGGACATGAGGTCTTGATTATGAGTGAGTATAAAATTGCTTCGCTTGATTTTGTAATAAATGGAGGTGTATAGCTAAATTTCTATTGCCGTTGATTGAGTAACGCTTGTCACAGCTCTTAAATGGGCGTGCAGTAATGCAACTATTGCGGGGCTTATATCCGAAATGTAGTTGCCAAAAGAAGAATTGTTAAAGTCGTCAGATCGTTAACTGCCCTTAATCAAACTACAACATCTAGGGA
>NZ_JBFUIC010000490.1:0-2288 GCF_056402075.1 Pseudomonas sp. P4_C3 | reverse complement strand
GCTGCACTGGATGAACAAAAGGCAGTCTCTGACTGCCTTTTGTCATTTTCCGTCGATCAATTATATAGGTGAACCCTGCGGATCGATATTTTCCAGTGCCTGATACACCTCCAACCCCAATAATCCTGCAAAACTTGGTGGTTATCCACTTTCCGAAAATACATCTAAATTATCAAYCCCGCACATTCAAACGTATCGYTCCCATGTAATTTTTTCCACCCAGTGTCGATACTGCTGATAGATGATATTCACCARGGGGTAATATCAGCTGGCCAGACGATATCCCGCTGCTATCAGTTCTGCTCATTGTTGGCAAGAGAATAGCGGAGCCMTCAACCGTCAATGAAACATTCGCTACGGGGGCGTCGTTCGGTCCGGTAACCCGAACAGCTGCGTCATAATAACCTTCCGGGAGTCTTATCACGGCTGGGGGAACAGGTAGTTCCACGTAKTCACCATTAAGCKYCTTCAAGAACCTCAGTTTATAACGCCCCAATAATCTGTTAGTCGGCGTAAGAAGCCTCACTGCTCCTCCCTCGCTAGACAACTTCAACTTGAACGTTCCATCCTTCGCTGCGCCTGTGAGCGCCCACTTGTGGATTGTGGAAAATTGGCGAAGAGGCGGTTGGCTAGCGAGATCACCCGTTTCAAGACCATAGTCAGGAACCCAGTCAAGGGCCAAGGGAACACCCCTCAACATTTCTGCGTTCTTGTAATCCAAAGTGAGTGTTTGGGCTTCCCCGCCACCGATGAAATCTGCCCCGGTTGCCGGTATCGCAACGCCGTTTAATTTAACTATCACCTCATCAGCCAGGTTGCGCGATATCACCTTGCACACGGGCAGCGTAATGCCAGTGGACATGTCCGCACCTTTCAACTCCAGTTTGAACGTGCCGCTGTTGGTATGAGAGTTGACTGCCCAGGTATTCTTGCCTGACGCGGTTACCGTCAGATTGCCAGGTTGCACGCCAGTGAGCGGCGTGCCTGTCAGCTCCAGCGGGTAGTCTTGCAGGGGGCTGCCTGGCTTGTAGGTCAGGGTGACGGGCTGCGGCTCATTCCTGAAAAACACGGCACCGGCGGCCGGGGAAGGAACACCGCTCACCAGGACCTGATCCACCTCATCCGCCAGATTGCTCGAGATTACCAGGCTTCGGTGCTCCCACGGCTCAACCACTTCCCTGCTGAAAAACACCAGGGTGATACGACCGCTCTTGCCAGCCTCCGGCTCAATCTTCCACTTGAACTGGCCATCGACAGGAGTCACCCAATCGCCAAAACTCGGCGATGCTGCGATGTTCAAACCGCCACCCTCAGCCAGCCCCAGATTGATCTCCCTGGCGATCGCGGGTGGAGCCTCCACCGTCACTTCGTTCTCCTGCCCACGGTGCAACAAAATGGGTTCGTTCCATTTCACCTCCTTACCGTTGACGGTTAACGTGGCTTGTTCCCAAGGGCTTGCTGCAGCGGTTACAACGTTTAGTTCGGCGTTCATGACGACAATTCCTTTTCAGCGATGGACATAAAAACAGTCCGTTAACTATCAGGAAAAATCGAGGTGTCGGAAACTGTCATAACTGACAGGTCAATTAGAACAAAATGCAATAAAAGCTCCAACTTTCTTATCAAAGTCATATACGGAATGAAATCAGTACTCGACTCGACAGCAGGGTCACGTTTGTCTCCGGCGCCAGCCGTGGCATTGGTGAAGCCATCACCTGCCACATTGGAGAAATGGAACAGGCCAGCCAGGTCTTCGCCGGGATCAAGGAACAGTTCGGCCGCCTCGACATCCCGGTCAACAACGCCGCGACCAACCCGCCGTTCTGCAATGTGCTGGACACCGACCTCAGCGCCTTCCAGAAAACCGTCGACGTCAATATTCGCGGTTATTTCTTCATGTCGGTCGAAGCCGGCAAGCTGATGCGCGAAAACGGCGGCGGCAGCATCATCAACGTCGCCTCGATCAACGGCGTTTCGCCGGGGATCTTCCGGGGCATCTACTTGGTGACCAAGGCGGTGGAGATCAACATGACCAAGGTGTTCGCCAAGGAGTGTGCGCAGTTTCGGATTCGGTGCAATGCGTTGTTGCCGGGCCTCACCGACACCAAGTTCGCTTCGGCGCTGGTGAAAAACGAAGCCATTCTGAACACCGCTTTACAGCAGTTTCCGCTCAAGCACGTGGCGGATCCGAGTGAGATGGCCGGGGCGGTGTTGTATCTGGCCAGCGATGCGTCGAGTTATACGACTGGGGTTTCGTTGAATGTGGATGGGGGGTTCTTGTCCTGAAC
>NZ_JBFUIC010000489.1:0-2320 GCF_056402075.1 Pseudomonas sp. P4_C3 | reverse complement strand
GTTTGAAGGTTTGCCAGGTTGCATTTTCCAGCCAGCGTGGATCGAGCGTTTGCATGCTCGCGCTGCTGCCGTCGAGATCGCCGGCCTCGCGTTTGGCTGCCATCAGTAAACCACGCAGTTCCGGCGCCTCGTAAGCCAAGCGGCGGGCAGCCGCCGCGAGGTCGCGGGGCGATACCGCTTTGAGGTCTTGTACCAACGGTTTGAACAAACGCTCGTCTGGGGCTGAAGTGCCGTCCCAGTCTGAGACGGCACGGGCCGTCGCGGGCATCGCCTGGGGCAGTTCGCTGTCAGCGACTGCGCGCCACAGCAATGTGCCAATCGGACCGACGAAGGTCAGGGCAAGAAACACCACCAGAGGTGCCAGCAGGCCGTAGGCGCGCCAGAGGGCGCCGCGATCCTTGCGGGCGACCACCGGTGATGAGGCATTGATTACGATTGCACTCATGTCTATTTACTCGATCCGGATCACTGGGCCGACCAGGCGGTCCACTTGGCATTTAGTTCGTCGATACGGTCAACCCAGAACTTGTCGTTGAGCACCAGCACGTTGGCGCTGTTCTGCGGTGCGCTTGGGGAGTCAGCGAGCGCCGCCGGGTCAGTTTCAGCGATGCCTTTGACGGAAGTGATCCCGGTCGGCTGCAGGCTTGGCCATTTCTTCTGGTTTTCAGCTTTTCCCATCACATCCAGCAGGCCATAGGCTTTGTCGACGTTCGGCGAGTTGGCGAGGATCACCCAGCTGTCCATGGTTTGCAGCGACTGATTCCACACCAGCCCGAACGGTTTGTGATCCTGGTGGATAGCGTTGGTCACCCGGCCGTTATAGGACGTGGTCATATTCACTTCACCCGACGCGAGTAGTTGCATCGGTTGGCCACCCGCTTTCCAGAACAGCAGCTGGCTCTTGATAGTGTCGAGTTTCTTGAAGGCGCGTTCTACGCCACCAGCCGAGTTGAGGACTTTGTAGACGTCGGCCGGTGCAACACCGTCGGCCATGAGGGCGATTTCCAGGTTGCCCTTGGGGCCTTGGCGCAGTGCGCGTTTGCCGGGGAAGGTTTTGGTGTCGAAAAAGTCGCTCCAGTCTTTTGGAGTACGGCTGGCTTTGCTGGTGTCGTAGCTCAGCACGAAGTTGTAGACCGCACTACCCACACCGCATTCGCTGGCCGCGCTGGGAATGTAGTTGTCTTTGCCGCCAATTCGTTTGAAGTCCATCGCAACGAAAAGCCCTTCACCGCACCCCAGTTGCAGGTCTTCGGCCTCGACCTGAACCACATCCCACCCACTGTCTGCACCTTCAGCGTGAGTTCTCAGCAGGCCGATACCACCCTCCCAGCTGTCATCGATGACTTTATTGCCGCTGGCCTGACTGTATGTATCGAAGAAGATTTTACGCTGCACATCCTGATACGCACCGCCCCATGAGGCCACGGTGAGGTCTCTGGCCTGAGCGGTTCCCTGGAACAGGGCAAGCCCGCATAAAACGAAGGAGAGACTGCGAACGGAGCATGGATTGAACATGATGTGACTCCCAGACTTTTGATTTAGTTGTGGTCGGCAGAAGTGACGTAACAGATCGACGCGTTCTTGTTGTTTTGGGCGTTCAGCGCAAAATCATTGCCTGTGCGGCAGGCAACGCCAGCCTCACGCTTTCGCCGGGCAGGGGTGGTGCCTGGCCCAGGCTTCCCGGGTTGTAAGTCATCGACAGCTCGCAACCATCGGTCATCACCAGGCGCAGCTTGCAGTGGGCGCCATGAAAGATGCTGTCGACGACGCGGGCCTGAATCGCGGCCTCTCCCGGCGTTGCCAGCCTCAGGTTCTCGGGGCGAATCGCCAGCGCCGCCGGGAGACCTGCGACCAGGCCGGGATCAGAGCAAAACGCCTCGTGGACCGTGTCGCCTTCGGTCAGGCGGATTCGTGCGAGATTGCCGCAGACACTGGCCAGGACACCTTCCAGTACATTGGTTTCACCCAGAAAGTTCGCCACGAAGCGTGTGGCAGGGCGGTTGTAAATGGTTTCAGGTCGGTCGATCTGGGCAATCTTGCCTTCGTTGAAAACCGCCACGCGATCCGACATGGTCATGGCTTCGTCTTGATCGTGAGTGACGTAGACAAACGTGATGCCCAGCTGTTTATGGATGGCTTTGAGTTCCAGTTGCATGTGTTCGCGCAAACCCTTGTCGAGGGCACCCAGCGGTTCGTCCATCAGCAGGATGCGTGGGCGATACACCAGCGCTCGGGCGAGCGCGACACGTTGCTGCTGGCCTCCGGACAACTGTGCGGGGTTGCGATCTTCAAATCCTTCCAGACGAGCCAGGTCCAACGC
>NZ_JBFUIC010000488.1:0-2327 GCF_056402075.1 Pseudomonas sp. P4_C3 | reverse complement strand
GCCATCGCGAGCAGGCTCGCTCCCACAATTTTTATGCGCGGACTTTAGTACTCGGACAAATCCGCCAGCGGATGCCGACCTTCCCACGCCTTGTGAAAGTGCGCCTCTACCACCGCGTCCGGCACGTTATTGATATCCGGCCAGTGCCAGCGAGGCTTCTGATCCTTGTCGATCAACCGGGCACGTACGCCTTCGCTGAACTCCGGATGACGACAGCAGTTGAGGCTCAGGGTGTATTCCATCTGGAAAACTTCGGCCAGCGACAAGTGCCGGGAACGGATGATCTGCTCCCACACCAGATGAGCGGTCAGCGGCGCGCCTTCGCTCAGGGTCCTGGCTGCGCGGCTCAGCAACAGGTCGGTGTGATCGCGCAAGGCGCTGATCGCTTTCCAGGCGCAACGCACGTCGCTGACGTCCAACAGCTCGTCGATCTGCTGTCGGCGCGGCAGCCACTGGGCTTCGGGCATCTGTGCCACGGCTTCCTGCTGCAAGGCCTTGAGCAGGCTGTTGAGCTGCATGGGTGTCTGTTCCTGCCAGTTCAATTGCAACAGGCCTTCGAGCAATTCCGGCTGCTGCTCATCGAGCAGGAAACGATCGGCCAGGTCCAGGTCGATGGCATCGCGGCCGTTCATGTGCGCACCGGTCAGGCCCAGGAACAACCCGAGCTTGCCGGGCAGGCGCGACAGAAACCAACTGGCGCCAACATCCGGGTACAGGCCGATGCCGATCTCCGGCATCGCCAACCGGCTGCTCGGCGTGACGATGCGGATGCTTGCCCCTTGCAACAATCCCATGCCACCACCGAGCACATAGCCGTGGCCCCAACAGATCAACGGTTTCGGGTAGGTATGAAGTTTGAAGTCCAGGCGATATTCCGCCGCAAAAAAGTGCGCGGCCAGTAGTGGCACTTCCCCGGGTTGCTCGCGGCAGGCTTCCACCAGGCTGCGCACTTCACCCCCGGCGCAAAAAGCCTTGGCGCCATTACCGCGCAAGAGGACGCAGACGATCTGCGGGTCCTTGGCCCAGGCTTCCAGGCGGTCGCGCAGGGCGTTGATCATTGGCAGGGACAGGGCGTTCAGGGATTTTTCGGCATCCAGGCTGGCGATGCCGATGCGTGCGCCGTCGGTGCCGGTGAGTTCTTCGAAGTGCAGATTCATCGTGACCTCGATCGGGAATTTGAGGGTTAAGTATGATCGCTGTGTGGGAAAGTGCCGGATCTGCGTCAGATCAATTGACAAGCGTGATGCGCTTTCCTAGGGTTCGCCCCATTGTTTTTGCCGGATGTAACCATGACTGCTGAAGACCGTATCAAACTCGAACCGAGCTGGAAGGAGGCACTGCGTGCCGAATTCGACCAGCCCTACATGGCAGAGTTGCGAAACTTCCTGCAACAGGAGCGGGCGGCCGGCAAGGAGATCTATCCGCCGGGGCCGATGATCTTCAACGCGCTCAATTCCACGCCGCTGGACAAGGTCAAAGTGGTGATCCTCGGTCAGGATCCTTATCACGGTCCGGGACAGGCCCATGGTTTGTGCTTCTCTGTACAACCTGGAGTACCGGCGCCACCGTCGCTGGTGAACATTTACAAAGAACTCAAACGCGACCTGAACATCGACATCCCCAACCATGGCTACCTGCAGAGCTGGGCCGATCAGGGCGTGCTGATGCTCAACACCACCATGACCGTCGAGCGGGCCAACGCCAATGCGCACAAGGACAAGGGCTGGCAATTTTTCACCGATCGAATCATTGAAGTGGTCAGCCAACAACAACCGCACCTGGTGTTCATGCTGTGGGGCGCCCATGCCCAGAGCAAACAGAAGCTGATCGATGCCACCAAGCACCTGGTGTTGACCTCGGTGCACCCGTCTCCGCTGTCGGCCTATCGCGGCTTCCTCGGATGCGGGCACTTCGGTCGGACCAACAAGTTTCTGGAGCAGAATGGCGAGACGCCGATCGAGTGGCGGTTGCCGCCGGTTTGATGTGCTGACTGGGCCGGCCCCATCGCGAGCAAGCTCGCTCCCACAGGGAACACACGAACCCAGTGGGAGCGAGCTTGCTCGCGATGAAGGCGACTCGGTCCATCAGACTGAATCCGGGTTCCGGTTCCAGTACTTGAACAACGGCTCCGCCAGAAACAGCACAAACAACAACCGCATCACCTGCATCGCCGTCACCAGCGGCACCGACAGTTGCAGGGTTTCCGCCGTCAGGCTCATCTCGGCAATACCGCCGGGCATCATGCCCAAAGTCAGTGAACGCAGATCCAGATGGGTCATCGCACTCAAACCCAATGCCGCCACCGTGGCGATCAGCATGGTCAACAC
>NZ_JBFUIC010000487.1:0-2339 GCF_056402075.1 Pseudomonas sp. P4_C3 | reverse complement strand
ATTCAGAAGCTGCTGTTGAGCAGCAGGAAAGCGAATTTGGCTATTACTGGGATTCAGTGCATAGAGCTGCTCAGATAGTGCGTGAACGAAGCGCAACTGCGTCAGATCAGATTGATTCAATTGCGGTGGGTCATTGCGATTCGTTCAGCTGTCCTGTACCAATCACCGGTGCCGAAGCGTCGGTGATTGAGCCGAATTGCCGTAATCAGTACGGCTGTTTGTATTGCACTCATTATGTCTGCCACGCCGATGAAGAGGATATACATAAGCTACTCAGTCTCCATTATGTAATTAATGCTGTACGCAGCACCGCTCAGGACAGTAATCATGCAGAAGCACTCTACAAAGACTTATCCATTAGAATTGAGTTTGTGCTGGAGGTAATGGCGAATCGCTCGGAGTCTGTTGCTCAACTGCTAATTATCATGAGGCATAAAGTATTTCAACTTGGAGTGTTAACACCATTTTGGGAGCGCCGCCTGCAGCGCTATGAAACAATGGGAGTTGTATTTTGAGTGGCTCTGCGGTAAGTGGTTTGTTCGCTGCCATGGGCGATTTAGGTGCCGTTGCTCCTGATGCTGCAATGCAGGACATAAACTTTAAGCCCGGGCCAGAGTTCGTTCTGTGTCGAGATAAATACGGAGCTTCAACGGCCACGTATAAAGAGCTGATATGGGACTTTAATCCATATCGACTTGGAGCGACGAGGCTCACTAAAATACGATTTGATAGGCTCTTTAAGTTAAGAGAGTCTGATCAGCAGTCATTGGTTGATGAGGCGAAACATGTTGTTTATTGTCTAGCATATTTTGCGGGAGGGGGGCGTCTGGGGCGGCTGAGTGCAAAGACCATAGAGCAGCGCTGGGTAGTCCTGCGTAGCGCTGTGTCGTTTTGTTACAGACAACGCGATAAGCCTTTGGTTGGTGCGTTGTCCTTGCAGCAGCTTTTCAGTACTCCAGTATATTTAGCAGCGTTTATTGCTGAGATGCCGCAACCACACTTTCCGCAAATGCTTTCATCTTTGCTTGCCAATTTAATTTCCATCGGTGAGGATCGATTGGGTTATCGTGTTATTAGCTCGCGTGACCTTGAATTGCGTCGACATGATACTAATCAACATCCGGTTATCCCCACTAGGATTTATTTGGAACTGATAAACGTTCTTCAGGATCTGCTTGATCAGATTCACCAAGGCGTAGAGAACTTTGAGGGATTTATATCTGAGTTTGGTGATGAGTTTTATGGGGTAGCACATTCTGTTCAGAAAAGTTTGTTGCCCGGCGGAAGGGCTAATTACAGGCCGTCTATGACTGAGGCGCTTAAGACTCATAGTCTGGATAAAATTTTCTCAGGAGTGTTTTCGTGTTCTTATAAAAGAGGGCTAAGCTCTGCGCTCTTAAAAATGCAATGCATCCTTAAAAATGTTATTCACCTATACACAGGTATGAGAGATCAAGAAGTGCTGCGTATGCAGTATGATTGTTTATCTGATGAGATCTACCTAAAAGAGGTGATTGATGATCGAGGCGTGGTTCGTGATTTAGCGAGAACAGTCACCGTTCTGTCGACAACGACAAAATTTACAGGGTACAAAAAATCAGAGTCGTGGTTTGCGCCGAGTGAAGTTGTTAAAGCTATAAGAGTTGCTCAGGCAATTTGTCGCGGGCTAGCAAGCATATACAAAGTTGATGTGGGTAATGAGTGTCCGTTATTTTTAAGTCCGACTATCCTTCGTATAGATAGTGTCGAGGTTGGCGTGGGAAGGTTGGCAAATTATTATAACAAAATACCCTTGATAGAGGATCTTTGGATTGAGTCGTCTGACTTGCAGGAGTTAGCACAGACCGATAAAAAGCGTGATTTTTATAGCGAACCAGAGTTTGCAGTTGGTCGATCTTGGCCGCTGACAAGTCACCAGTTTCGCCGCTCGTTAGCTTTCTACGGTAGCAATAGCGGGTTTATTTCGTTGCCCAGTTTGAAATCGCAATACAAGCATGTGACCCTTGAAATGGCTCGCTATTACAGCAATGGATTTCAAAATCTAAAGACTATTTTTGGATACTACGATCCGAAAAATAAGGGGTTTGTCTTGCCCAGTTCGCACGTTGCTTTGGAGTTTCAGATGGGGATACCGATGGCTGTTGCAAATCAGCTGTTGTCCGATGTGCTGTTCAGGGAGGCACCTTTATTCGGAGGCACGGGGTCTTACATTGAGAAACAGAAGGCTCGTTTGCAAAGTGGTGAGGTATGTATTGAGGATGTTAGGGCAGAAACTCTGATCCGCGTGGAGAATTGCGAAATTAGCTATCGGCCAACTTTTTTAGGTGGCTGTTCTAAGG
>NZ_JBFUIC010000486.1:0-2351 GCF_056402075.1 Pseudomonas sp. P4_C3 | reverse complement strand
GTCTTCAGCAGGTTGTCGACATAGATCTGCCGGCTTTCTGGCTGCTGGACGATGTCGCCGTTATCGTCGTATTGACGATCCAGCGCCGCCAGGTAATGCACTGCGGAAATCGAGGGCGCCATTACCTTGAGCTGCGACCACGTTGCGGTTTCACCCCAGCGTTTGTCGATGCTGATCATTAGCGGCTTGAATTCGGTGATCCCAGCCTGACTCTGTTTTTCCAGGCCTCTCGCCGTCTTGTTCAACAGCAGCTTCATGCCGCTTTGCACGCGATTCAAGTCAGTCCCGACCCGGTCCAGGTTCTGCGATTTGAGCAGTGCGAGAATATCGTTGCCGAGGACTGCAAACGTCTTCTCCTCAGGCAGCGCGTGCCGCTCCCAGTGCTTCAACTCGACCGCACTGTTAGGCATGTAGTCGGCGAGTGTGCCGTTTTGCACGCTGCGCATTAGCATGTCGCCAATAGGCATGAGAAAGAAGACGGCGATAAACGCAAGCAGTGGCAACACCAGTAGCACGGACTTGAACTTGTTCCGACGCTCGGCCTTGTCCAGGCTTTCCTTTATTGACTGGCCAACCTTCGGCTGCACAAACAGCCGATCCGCAGGCCCTTCAGACATTACAGGGCGATTCATGGAGTGATCTCCGTGTGAGCGGTGACGAAAGTTAGATAACGGTGTTGAGCGCTCGACAGTCGTCAGCACGCCACCCTACGGTCACCAGGGCGCCGGGAGTCGGCGTCGACTGGTTGACGCCGTTCACCACTTTGACGATGAAGTCATCTTGGTCCGCGACGCTTAACCGCAAACGAAGGTGGTCCCCGTGATAGATCAGCTCTTGAATTTTTGCCGGTAGCCGGTTTTCACATTGACCGTCGGCCGGATCGAGGTAGACGCGCTCTGGGCGAATCGACAAGGTGGTTTTCGTGCCACGGGCAGTACTCGCGGATTTCGCCGCAACGGCCTTCACTCGAAGGTTGCCGACTTGCACTTGGCAGTAATCGCCATCGCGTTCGATGACCTCCCCCGTCAGCCGGTTGTTTTCACCAATGAAGCTGGCAACGAAGGCGGTCTCGGGTTTCTCGTACAGGTCGGACGGATTGGCCAGTTGCTGAACCACACCATCATTGAACACCGCAATGCGATCAGACATGGTCAGCGCTTCAGTCTGATCGTGGGTGACGTAAACAACGGTAATGCCCAGCTGCTTGGAAAGGCGCTTGATCTCGTACTGCATTTGTTCACGCAGTTGTTTGTCGAGCGCGCCGAGCGGTTCGTCCATGAGCACTAGGCGAGGTTCAAAAATCAGCGCGCGAGCCAGGGCTACTCGTTGTTTCTGCCCGCCGGACAGTTGTGCCGGCATGCGATTGCCCAGCGGCCCCATGGCGACCATGTCCAGGGACTTCTTAACTTTGCCCTGGATGTCGCTTGAAGACAGGCCGCGGACCTTGAGTGGAAAAGCCAGGTTCTCAGCAATGGTCATGTGCGGGAACAATGCATAGTTTTGAAAGACCATGCCGATTCCGCGTTTCTGTGGCGAGATATCGTTAACCGGCTGTCGGTCGATGGAGATTTCACCGTGRGTGACGGTTTCAAAACCCGCCAACATCATCAGGCACGTTGTCTTTCCAGAGCCAGACGGCCCAAGCATGGTGATGAATTCGCCGCGCTGAATATCCAGATTGAAGTTTTTGACCACGAGGTTTTCGCCATCGTAGCTCTTCTGCACATTGCGAAAACTCACAAAGGATTCTGTTTGCATGTGAACACCCTTCTGCAATTCTTTGATCAGCTAAGTGCGAAGCCGTCTTTAGCGGCGCTCACACGGTTTCTCTTGTTCGCGTGGACTCAGGACTGCTTTCGATCAGGCGTACGGACGCCCGTGTCTGATGGTCGACGCGGCAAACTCAAGAGGAATCTTTCGGCAGAAAAGGCTCAGGGCGAGCCCGGAATCGATAAGGTGTGATGGAGCGGCACGAAGTTGCGAACCCTGTTGGATTGTCGACGACTTCGACCTGACGATGCATTTTGCATTCATGGTTGTCTCCGGCGATTTTTGCGCCTGGCCCGGAGTCGAACCTCCGGGCACTGCGCGACTCAATCGACTTGTTGTTATGACGTTTCTATACCGTGCCTGACCGCCGCTAATACGGTTGGCCCAGGGGGGTCAGCACTTGATTTTGTTCATTTCAGGGTCGTAGAACGCACGAAGGCTGGCCTCAACCTCATACCGCTTCGTCGCCACCTCAATCTCGTACTTGCCTTCTTTCACCCAGTCAGCCGTTGCACCTTCGGCGTTGCAGACATACCCCATGGCGACGTTGCCGCCGATGTAATGGCCGTACATCCCAGAGG
>NZ_JBFUIC010000485.1:0-2375 GCF_056402075.1 Pseudomonas sp. P4_C3 | reverse complement strand
GGGCTTGAACGAGCGAGCCGTATCGGCATAGATCGCCACCGTGTCGGTGAGGTCATAGGTCACGCCAACGCGCGGGGTCACCGCATTGTCGCTGGCCTCCCAGCTTCTGCCGCCCGGCACAAAGGTTTGGTAATCATGCTCGAAGCGCTCGAAACGGGCCCCGGCCAATACTCTCAAACGCTCGGTCAAGGCCACCTGGTCCTGGACGAATGCCGCGTAGGTCTTGAGGTTTTCCTTGTCGTTGGTCGGGGTACGGGTCAAGGCTGGACGAGGCTGGCCATACACCGGGTTGAAGATATCGATCGGGTAGGCACTCACGGCGCCGCTGGAGCGCTGGATGATCGACTGGTAGTCGTAGTCCTCGTACTCGACGCCGGTCAGCAGAGTGTGATCGAAACCGCCTGCGGTGAAATGTCCGGTGAGGTTGAGTTGGGTGTCCTTGTCCGTCCACTCCAGCTTGCGGTAGTTGAAGTTACGGCCCAGGGTGCGCCCGTCTGCGGCCACACCGTTGGCTTCGACCGCATTCCCCTCGAGGGTGCCGTCGAGCCATTGGAATCCGCCGCCCAACGTCCAGTTATCGCTCAGCAGATGCTCGAACCGCAGCTGCGCCATGTTGTTGTCGTTGTGCAGTTTGCCAACGTCTTTTTCACCGAAGAAGGTGTCGCGAGAGGCTATGCCGATTTGATTGGGAAAGTGCGTCACGCCGCGATCCAGCGGGTGATTGTTGCGCATGAAATCCCCCTCGAAGATCACCTTGGTGTCGTCGTCGACCTGCCAGGCAAGTACCGGAGTGACGCCGTATCGTTCGGTTTCGACATGATCTCGGAAGGTATCGCCGCCCTCTCCCACCACATTCAAGCGATAGGCCAAACGGCCTTCTTCATCCAGCGGGCCGGAGGCATCCAGAGTTCCGCGTTGCATTCCCTGGTCGTCGAGTTGGCTACCCAGCGTCACAGTGGGCTCGGCCAGAGGTTGTTTGGAGATGATGTTGAACGTGCCACCTGGATCGCCTCGGCCATAGAGCATGGTCGCAGGCCCTCGCAGAACTTCGAGCCTTTCGATGGTGTTCGCATCCGGCATGTTCGGATAGCCACGGTTGATCGGGAACCCGTTGCGATAAAACTCCCCGGTGGTAAATCCACGCACGGTAAATGTGGTCAGGCCCTGGCCGCCAAAGTTGTTGGCCCGCCCCACACCACCGGCGTAATCGAGCGCGTCCTGCAATCGGGTGGCACTGATGTCTTCCACGACATCCTTGGTCACTACACTGATGGATTGAGGCGTCTCGTGGATCGACGTGTCGGTACGCGTTGCACTGGATGAACGCGTCGCCCGGTACCCGTCGACGGGCCCCAGGGCGGTTTCAAAGTCAGCCGTGCCAACGATGTCGGTTGCTTGCAACTCCAGACTGGCTTTATCGGTTGTGGCGCCCTCTGCCCAGGAGGAAGCGGAAAACGCATGAATCACACAGATAGAAACCAGAGTACGACGCATCTAGGAAACCTTGAGAAAATAGCCAAATGGGACGGCATACGTGCCAACAAATCGAGGCGTATGGTATACCGCATTATCAGCTTTTGATACGTATTCGCATTTGTATTTTCTGAACGCTACCTACGGTTGCACAAATCGCTAATCAAGCAATTCCAGAACACATCGCTTGAAGACCCTATGACGTAAAAAAGGGCCCTCGAAGAGCCCTTTGGTACTCATTTCAGAATTACTTGGTCAGCCAGGACTCAACGGTCGCAGAGCTGTGCTCAGCTTTCCACTTTGTCAGCACCTTGCTATTCCGGGCTTCATTACAACGGAGCTACGTCAAAGGCAGGGTTTCACAAGGTGATCTAACCCCTGCCCATTCACTCCTTGCTCGATTTGGGTATCGCGATACGGCTACTGGTCTTGACCTCGCGTAAAGCCAGACTGGACTGGATGGACGCAATGCCCACCTGACGCCTGAGCACCTGCTCGATAAAGTCACTGTAGCTATCAAGATCCTCTGCCAACACTTGCAGCACGTAATCGGCATCCCCGGTGATCTTGTGACAGGACAACACTTCAGGCAATTGCGCAATCACCGCCTCGAAAGCGTCGGGAGCGTGATCGGCGTGGGTGGAAAAACGGATGTGCACGAACGCCATGATATCCAGCCCCAGCATTCGTCGATCAAGGTTCGCCTGATACCCCTTGATCACGCCCGCCTCCTCCATTCTCTTACGCCGCCTCCAGCAAGGTGTCAGGCTTAACGACAAGCGCTCACTGAGCTCAGCGTTGGAAATACTCGCATCTTCTTGCAGCAATGCGAGGATTGCCAAGTCGGTATCGTCGAGACTGATGCGTTTGGATGATTTTTTCTGCATTACGCCATTCCATAG
>NZ_JBFUIC010000484.1:0-2375 GCF_056402075.1 Pseudomonas sp. P4_C3 | reverse complement strand
GGATTCACAATGCTGACCGCTTCTCGCTACCGCTTTTACTGGGTGAATTTCGGTATTCCGCTGGCCTGCGCGGTCGCGGTGTTTCTGATGTTCGACATGACCAGCATCGACATCGCCTTCAACAATTACTTTTTTGATCCGGTAACGCAGACGTACCCGTTGGACCATGTCCATCTGTTCGAAAAAATCACCCATAAATGGGCGCGGATCATTCCCAACTGGACCGGCGAAATTGCGATTATCGGTGCCTTGCTGTCGTTTCTCTGGCCGCGCCTGAAGGCTGAAAAGCACTCGAAAATCATCGCTTTCCTGGAGAAAATCAAAGTCGCACCGGTGCTGCGCTTTGCCACCCGGCACCGTCGCGATTTTCTCTACGTGGTGTTCGCGTTTTCCATCAGCACCGGGGTCATTCACTACCTCAAGGGCCACACCAGCGTGTATTGCCCGATCGAGACGACCCAGTACGGCGGCAAAAAGGAGCACGTTGAGTGGTATGAGAATTTCGACCTGCTGAAAGTCGCTGGTGACGGTCGTTGCTGGCCGGGCGGACACGCATCGGGCGGGTTCACCATGCTGGCGTTGTACTTCGTGGCTCGCCGTTATCGCTGGCGCTATTCCAAGGCGATCATGTACGGCTCGCTGACCCTCGGTTTCATCTACGGTACAACGCGGGTGCTGCAAGGCTGGCACTACATGTCCCACACCCTCTGGGCCGGGATCTTTGTGTGGCTGGCGTGTTTGCTGACGGCGCTGGCGTTTTACGGGCGAGCGAGGCTGGAACAGCCGGTGCTCTCCAAATCGCAAAAACCGGTAGCGGCGACTCAGACTCAACCAGTGAATTGAGTCCGCTTTGAACGGCGAAACCCGCAACCCGAAAGGGCGGCGGGTTTTTTCTTGCCCAAGGAAACCTTCAGTGAGCTCAGGGATTGTGTGCGACTGCGATCAACGGTGGGACAGGGCGCGACATGACTTCTGGCTACCGGAAAAGGAAGGCCGAAAAAAACAGGCTGGAAAAAAGTAAACGGAACGATTTCTTAACAAATCGTGAACAACTGCTGTGATCTATTGAGAGTGAAGGTCGACCTTCATTTCGCCACCCTGTCTGGCTTTCCAAGCCCAGTGAGTTCCTGATTGAAACGCACAAATTCCACCTCGATTTCTGCAAAACGTTTGGTACTCCGAAGGATCGCGCTTGGCTCTGGTATTGCCTTCGCTCTTCTACTGGCGGTCGGTGGTTACTGGCTGTTTACGCCGCCATCGCCGTACGTTCCGTTGAATGGTCTGGACCCTGCATCGGCGTCGATGATTGCGGTGGGCGATCAGGGTAGCGGTGACTTGCAACAGTGGCGGGTGGGGCAAGCCATGGAGCGGGTTGCGTCCAGGGAGGGGCGCCTGGACATGGTGGTTTTCCTCGGCGACAACTTCTACGGCAAGCCATTGACCAGCACCCACGATCTCCACTGGGAAACCCGATTCGAGCGAGTCTATTGGGGCCATTGGCTCAGCCATGTGCCGTTCTACGCGGTGCTGGGCAACCACGATTACCCGGTGTCGCAAAAATACGAGATCGAGTACGGCCAACAGCACAAGGGATCGGGCCGTTGGCAGATGCCGGCGAATTTCTACGTCAAGGATTTCGGTGACGTTGACGGGCGGCCATTGGTGCGGATGGTGTTCCTCGACACCTCGGCGCCACGTGAGAGTTTGCAGCAGCAAATCGACTTGATCGATCAGGCGTACCAGGCACCCGGACCGGCACCGGTATGGCGAATAGCCGCGTCCCATCACCCGGTGCGCAATCAAGGCAAGCATGACGAGGAGTCGAATCTGCTCACATGGCTCTTGCCAGTGTTGCAACGCAACCACGTCGATCTGCTTTTGTCGGGTCATGATCACAACCAGCAATTGCTGTTGCGTGCAGGCGAACCCGCTTGGGTGATTTCCGGGGCCGGTGGCAAGAGGCTGTCTGCCTTGCAAACGCCAACACCGGATAGCACCTTTACTGACTCGCGGGCTGGTTTTGCCAAACTCGATCTGAGCGCCACTCAACTCAGGCTGGGGTATTACAACGACCGCGGCGATCTGGAATCCGGCTTTCGCTGGGTCAGAGACTGCCAGTGGATGGCCAAAGGGTGTTTGCTACCCGAGCCATCGCAAGGGAGCGTCGCGCAGGTGGCACAGTGATGGGCGCAAACCCGCAGGCAAAAAAAAGCCCGCGGGAGAGCGGGCAAACCGTAGTTTCTTGAATGAGCGAGCGAAATGTACAGGCTGGCGCGGGGTGGTGGGGTGAAGAAAAATTCATCTCGCTCAAAGCCCCGTACCGGAGCTTGCGACACCGCTACGGCAAATGATCCGCGGCAAAGTCGGCTTCCGAC
>NZ_JBFUIC010000483.1:0-2385 GCF_056402075.1 Pseudomonas sp. P4_C3 | reverse complement strand
GGAGCGAGCTTGCTCGCGATGGGGTCATCAGCCTTACAGATCAGGCCTGCGGCTTGACCCGCTCCGCCGGCCGCCGCACACCCGCCACGATCTTGTCCACAGCCTTGGTCGCCGCAACCATGCCGAACGTCGCCGTCACCATCATCACCGCGCCAAACCCGCCGGCGCAGTCGAGCTTCACGCCATCACCGACAAAACTTTTCTGCAGGCAAATGCTGCCATCCGGTTTCGGGTAACGCAGTTGTTCGGTGGAAAACACGCACGGCACGCTGTAATGGCGGGTCACGGTGCGTGAGAAGCCGTAGTCGCGGCGCAGTGTCGAGCGCACTTTCGAGGCCAACGGATCATTGAACGTGCGGTTCAGGTCACAGACCTGGATCAACGTCGGGTCAATCTGTCCGCCCGCGCCGCCGGTGGTGATGATCTGGATCTTGCGCCGCTTGCACCAGGCGATCAGCGCAGCCTTGGCGTTGACGCTGTCGATGCAGTCGATCACGCAATCGATGTTCGGTGTGATGTACTCGGCCATGGTGTCGCGGGTGACGAAGTCAGGCACCGCGTGCACCGTGCAGTCCGGATTGATCCCGCGCAGACGCTCGGCCATCACCTCGACCTTGGGCTTGCCGACGGTACTGTCCAGCGCATGCAGCTGACGGTTGGCATTGCTGACGCAGACGTCGTCCAGGTCGAACAGCGAAATCTCGCCGACCCCACAGCGGGCCATGGCTTCCGCCGCCCAGGAACCGACACCACCGACGCCAACGATCGCCACATGGGCCGCGCGCAGGCGCTCAAGGCCTTCGATGCCATACAAACGGGCGATGCCTGCAAACCGCGGATCTTCTGTACTCATGACCATTACCCCAAAAACCGGCGGGCATTATATGGCGATATGAAGACAAAATCAGTTACAGGAAAAAGCGAAAGAACTTTAGCGAAACCAGATTGCCCAATGTCTGGCAATTCCCTGTCCGCTGTACGACAAGAGAATGCCCGGTGTAGGATGCGCGCCCCTTGGCGACCGCCAACCGTTCCTTCGTTCCACAGTCTTTGGAACCCGAAATAGCTATGTCATCGCGTAAATTTGGACTCAATCTGGTCGTGGTGCTCGCCATCGCAGCCTTGTTTACCGGCTTCTGGGCGCTGATCAACCGCCCGGTCACCGCCCCCAACTGGCCTGAACAGATCTCCGGCTTCTCGTACTCGCCATTCCAGCAGGGCCAGTTCCCACAGAAAGACCAGTACCCGACCGACGATCAAATGCGTCGCGACCTGGAGATCATGAGCAAGCTGACGGACAACATCCGCACCTACTCGGTCGATGGCACCCTGCAAGACATCCCGAAACTGGCGGAAGAGTTCGGCTTGCGAGTGACCCTGGGGATCTGGATCAGCCCGGACCAGGAGCGCAACGAACGGGAAATTACCCGCGCCATTGAAATCGCCAACTCCTCGCGTAGCGTGGTTCGTGTGGTGGTGGGCAACGAAGCGATCTTCCGCAAGGAAATTACCGCCCAGGAACTCAGCGTCATGCTCGATCGCGTGCGTGCCGCCGTGAAGGTGCCGGTAACCACGTCCGAGCAGTGGCACGTGTGGGAAGAACACCCGGAACTGGCCAAGCACGTCGACCTGATCGCCGCGCACATCCTGCCTTACTGGGAATTCATCCCGATGGACAAGGCTGGGCAGTTCGTCCTCGACCGCGCCCGCGACCTGAAAAAGATGTTCCCGAAAAAGCCACTGCTGCTGTCCGAAGTGGGCTGGCCGAGCAACGGCCGCATGCGCGGTGGCGCCGATGCCTCCCCGGCGGACCAGGCGATCTACCTGCGAACCCTGGTCAACAAACTCAACCGTCAGGGCTTCAACTACTTCGTGATCGAAGCGTTTGACCAGCCGTGGAAGGCCAGTGACGAAGGTTCCGTCGGCGCCTACTGGGGCGTGTTCAACGCCGCGCGCCAGCAGAAGTTCAACTTCGAAGGCCCGGTGGTGGCGATTCCGCAGTGGCGTGTACTGGCCATCGGTTCGGTGGTGCTGGCGCTGTTGTCGCTGACCCTGCTGATGATCGACGGCTCGGCCCTGCGCCAGCGTGGCCGTACCTTCCTGACCTTCATTGCGTTCCTGTGCGGTTCGGTGCTGGTGTGGATCGGTTACGACTACAGCCAGCAATACAGCACCTGGTTCAGCCTGACCGTTGGCTTCTTGCTTGCCCTAGGTGCGCTCGGTGTGTTTATCGTGTTGCTGACCGAAGCCCATGAACTGGCCGAAGCGGTGTGGGTGCACAAGCGCCGGCGTGAGTTCCTGCCGGTGGAAGGCGATTCCAGCTACCGCCCGAAAGTGTCGATTCACGTGCCCTGCTACAACGAGCCGCCGGAGATGGTCAAACAG
>NZ_JBFUIC010000482.1:0-2391 GCF_056402075.1 Pseudomonas sp. P4_C3 | reverse complement strand
GTTCTTCGTCCTGCGATAGATCAACGATGCCTTGGTTCGCCGTAGCGTGTGGGTACCGTACATGGTTGGGTCAAGGCCAATGGCTGTCACCCACGCTTTGACTATTCGAGCGTATTGCCCGGTGGAGAGATGATCTGAGCCATGCAACCGGGTCGGAAACAAGAACTCCTCACCACGGAGGTGGGCCTGATGAATCCAGGCCTCCAGAACCTCGATTCTGGTTGACTGACTTCCTCAGGGCGTGAAGCTGGCGGTCGCACAGGATTTACAATCGGAGGCTCAGATGAACCGCCCGGTAGCCTTCAAGACGGTGCATCCAAGGCGGCCACGTCGAACAGGCAATTCAAACGCGACCTGAGCAAACACGGCTAGGCGCGGGCACGCCGGTATAGTCGACTCTATTGCCTACCGTATTTCCCGGAGCCTCCATCCAGTGTCTGACTTGCTGAGCAACGCCGCCTACACAAAACGCTTCGACCTGGTACTCGCCTACATCGACGCCAATCTCGAAGGTGACTTGTCCGTGAAGACGTTGAGCCAAGTCGCGAATTTTTCGGCGTGTCACTTCCATCGACAATTCACCGCGTTCGTGGGCGTGCCTGTTTCACGTTATGTACAACTGATGCGACTACGACGCGCGGCGCATTGCTTGTCTTCCCTCGCGAATTACTCGGTGCTGGACGCCGCTTTCGGTGCGGGTTTCGAAAGCCCCGAAGCATTTTCCAGAGCGTTCAGGCGGGCGTTCGGTATGACGCCGAGTGCATTCAGGAAGCAACCGAATTGGCAGGTCTGGAGTGCGGTGTTCACCATCCCTCATTTTTCCAGGAGCATCATCATGCAGATACGAATTGTGGAGTTTCGCGAAGTCAGGGTTGCAGCATTGGAGCATTGCGGAGCGCCCGGGCTCATTAATGAGAGCGTGCGTAAATTTATCGAATGGCGCATGCAGAGCGGACAGTCGCCGGTGGCATCAAGTCGCAGCTTTGGTATTCCTTTCGGTAACCCCGATACGACCCCGGCCGAAGCGTTCCGGTTTGCAATCTGCGGCGAGATTCACGAGGCGGTAGCAGCGAATGAGTTCGGCGTAACCGAGAGGGTTATCCCCGGCGGGCGCTGCGTCGTGGTGCGTCACGTGGGCTCGACGGATCACATCGGCGAATCGATCTATCCGATCTATCGCGACTGGCTCCCTACCAGCGGCGAGGAGCTTCGAGACCAGCCGCTGTTCTTCGATTATCTGAGCATTTCCCCCGAGACACCGCAGGATCAATGGCAGACCGATATTTATGTGCCTTTGCAATAGCGGACAGGTCGCTGCTGGTTTGAAACGATCGTCGTTGAGTTCATCGTTGTAATCTGCCTCTCGCCAAGGGGCAGCTATTGGCCGATCTCTGCCTGTCTTCCAGGGTAACAATCGACCGCGTATTCAACCTGTCGAGATTCTGCTGCGCGTCATGTGTATGAGGGCCGATCGGCCGTTTCCCAAAGAAGGTCGCTCCTCAATTGCATAAGGCACAAACCCAAGCTTGGGGTAGAGCAGCAGCCCTCCGGTGTTTTCGTTGAAACAGGAAATCTGCACCTCGTTGGCTCCGTAACGCTCGAATGCCAAGCCGGTCATCGTCTCTACGATGAACGTGGCCACTCCTTCACCCCGAGCGCTCGGCGAGACGATGACATTGCCGATACAGCAAACGCCATTGCGTTCAGCTCGATAGAAATTTGCAAACCCAACGACAGTCCCATTGATCTCCACGACGGTAGAGTCAAAGCGTTGGGAGATCGCGGTAATCAACTGCGTTTCCGTTAGCGGGAAGTGCGCCTTTGGAAACATGAAAAACAACTCTTGAGCGTTCTGAGGAAAGCCGCAGATCATTTTAACGTCGCTAGCCTTCACTGGCCTGTGGTTCAGTTTCATTGCTCGTCTCTAAGCTCCATGAATCGGTACTTTAGCTGAGTCCCAAGGCTAGCGCAGGGTGATGGAAAGCAATGGCATGCCCGCAAATGGCCGATTACAGCAGACATGAAGGGCGGTTGACGCCCCATGGCGGACACTAGAGTCAGGTGTTGGATTGATGAGCCGCCCAGTGTTTCATCTCTTCTGCAATGAAGTGGTTCACCAGGTCACTGTACATCTTCTCGATTGCATCCGGGCTCAGGCCCTCAGCCTCGGCCCACTCGCGTCGTGTCTCCAACATGGCCTTGAAACGCTCCGGAGCACGCACCGAAGTTGCTGAGGTCTTGTACTTCGAGGCAGCCAGTACATAGTGAAAACGCTTGCCCAACAGCTTGATAACAACCTGATCAAGGGCATCGATTTCGCGTCGAATATCCTCCATGCCTGCACACTCTTCGGGTTGCAACTGATTGATGACGTCCATGTAGGTGACTCCG
>NZ_JBFUIC010000481.1:0-2414 GCF_056402075.1 Pseudomonas sp. P4_C3 | reverse complement strand
GCACATTGCTTATCTCGGGCCGGATGACATCGCTGCCGGCGTGGTCCAGGCGAGCGGACAGTTCAACGTCGATGACTRTCCCTATAGCGAAACGATCGTGGTTCACGCGGGACGCGTCACCCTGCAGAGTCAGGATCACAGGCTCCAACTAAATCCCGGCGACAGCGCCGTGATCGCCCGCGGTACGTCGCTCCAGATCGAGGCGCAACCCGACTCTCTCTGGGCATTCTGCGCGGATACCCAGCTCGTCGAAGAGCGCCATCCCGGGCTCACCGCGCTCTCCCCGCTAACCCTGCTCTCTCCCTCGGCGGCACCGGGGCCAGAAATTCTGCTAAGCCCGCCACCGCAATGTCGCTCACACAATTTGTTTGTCGAAGAACCGACCAATCTACGCATCGGCGTCTGGGACTCGACACCCTATACCCGCGGGGCGAGGCCGCACCTTCTGCATGAACTGATGCACCTGATCGAAGGCAGCGTCACCCTTCAGGTGGTGGACGGGATCGATCTGACGGTCAACACCGGCGATACGGTGTTCGTACCCCGAGGCGCCCCCTGCGCCTGGAAGAGCAGCGTCTATGTGCGCAAGTTCTACGTCGTCAAATAACTCGAACCGCATTAGCGCCGGCAGACGGGTTTTCCTCCGCCGGCCCCACCACCAAACCGATCAATCACTCGCGGAGTACAGTCAATGGGATTGGGTGGCTTCAGTACCGGAAAACTCCTGATCATCCTGTTGATCGTGGTCATGCTGTTCGGAACCAGGCGCCTGAAAGGCTTGGGGTCGGACCTCGGCGACACGATCAGGGGGTTCCGCAAATCCATGGGCGACGATAAGCCAGTCGCTGAGGAGCCCAGCGCCCCGCCTATTGACGCTCAGACGCGCACGCTCGAAGACTCGAGCGCCCAAGCCCAAGTAAACAATTCAAACAGAGGTGAGAAGCGAAAATGGAAGTGCAGCTGATGTCAGACAAGTCTGTCGCTGAGGAAGCATTCTGGGAGCGCGTGTGCGCAGCCTATCCAGAGCAGCGCCCCCTATTGAACCTGAACAACGCGGCAGTGAGTCCGCCACCGCTGGTGGTAGAGCAGGCCATGATCGATGCCTATCGGCTGATCAGCCACAACCCGGACGTCAATATGTGGAGCAAGCTCGACGCCGAGCTCCCTGCGATCAAGCAACAGCTGGCTGACATGGCCGATTGCGATCCCGATGAGATCGCCCTGAACCGCAACTCATCCGAAGGCTTGTCGACAGCCATCTTCGGCATTCCATTGAAGGCTGGCGACCAGGTGCTGGTCTCACTGTGGGACTATCCGAGCGTGATAGCCGGATGGTTGCAGCGTCAGCAGCGCGAAGGCATCGAAGTGGTGACCGTCGACTTCGACCTGATGGACGATGAGAATGTCATCGTGCAAGCGTATGCACAGGCCATTACCCCGCGTACCCGGGTGATCCAGCTGACCCACATGCTGCATTGGACCGGGCGAGTCCTGCCGGTCAAGCGCATCTGTGCGCTAGCCCGAGCGCGGGCGATTGTCACTGTGGTGGACGGTGCCCAGACGTTTGCGCAGATGCCGCTCAGCTTCCGCGACCTGGATTGCGACTACTTCATCACCAGCCTCCACAAATGGCTGGGGGCGCCGGTCGGCAATGGCATGCTAATTGTGAGGCGTGACCGAATCGACAGCACCTGGCCATTGCTGGGGCCTTTCGATCCGCCGCCGCTACAGATCGACAAATTCGACCACTGGAATCTCGGCACCTATAACTCGGCGATACAGGCGGGCATTGCCCCGGCTATCCGTTTCCATGCACAAATCAGCACGCGAGTCATTCACGCGCGCCTACAGAAGCTGACCCGTTACTGGGTTGACCTCGCCAAAGACATTCCCGGTTTCAGGCTCCACACGCCACTCGATACCGTCGAGCTGGGCGCAGTAAGCCTGTTCTCTATCGATCAATGTGATGCTCGATGGGTTGAGCAGGAGCTTCGAAAAACCCACCAGGTGCATGTCAAATTCCGCCAGATCAGGCACATCAGCGGACTTCGGGTGTCGCCGGGCATCTACACGCAGAAGAGCGATCTGTGGCGCTTTGTCGAGGCGCTAAAGCAGGTGGTTGCAAGTAAATAGGCCGGTGGGCTAAGGCCACTTCCGCCAGACCGCGCGCCCAAGGTACGGGACAAATTTGCACGTTATATTCCGGCATGCGGGTAAAGGCTTTGCGCAGAATATCGGTGTAAAGCCCCTTGGCCTCATCCCCATCGGCATAGCTATATGGTGGATAGCCGGCGTCACAGAGAATGACCAGGTCTAAGGGGGCGCTCGCCCAACTCTTGGCGTGTATGGCGCAGCCCACCAACATCATCAATAACAACCGCATACTCGCCTTCCTTCACATTCCTTTGATCCCT
>NZ_JBFUIC010000480.1:0-2444 GCF_056402075.1 Pseudomonas sp. P4_C3 | reverse complement strand
GAACCAACGTTTTTCACCGTAACTACACACGGAAGATTTTTTTATCCAGATTTCCTTATATCGCTCAACTATTTCTGGGCTCCACACAGCGAGTTTTTTCAAAGCCTGCTCTTGCGATATTCGGTTCGAAGAGCAAAGCAAAGTTGTCATTTTAAAGATATCGAACATACGCAGCACGGGGGGAGTCATGATTGTCTGCGATAGATAAAGCCGGCTGACAAAACTATTGACAAGCTGTCCTTCACTCGGCTTTTTCAGGCCACACACAATATCGAAAAACGTTGTCTTTCCGGAACCGTTTGGACCTAGTAGACCGGTAATACAGCCTGGAACCACATTGATAGATGCATCATTGAATATTGTTTTTTCAGAAAACCCGAAGCAAAGTGATTTAGCTTTAATAATGCCCATTAATATCGACTCCACACTGGATTTACGCGCATAAATCGTAGCGACAACAAAAAGACCAAAACAAATGAAATTAGAATTCCAAATATCAGAATGGAGTGTTTTTCAAAACCTCCAGTCATAATTTCATTCGCAACATACAGTGGATTAAATACATTGACAAAATCGATTGCAGGGTGCGAGCCGTGAATACTGAGAATACCTGACGCAAGCATCCCAAATGACGTTATTGAGAAAACGGTATTGGCGTTCTGAAAATTTACAGGCAACAAGCTCAACAAAATCCCGAGCACACAAAACAGCACATAGCAGATATAAAACCGAGAAAAAATCAATAAGAGCTCAGCCATATCAAAGTCCCCAAAAGGAAAACAGGTCAACGTATAGAAAGCGGTACAGTAAATCAAAGCAATAAGCGAATAAGCAAAAAACTGTGCCAACATAAATATCAGCCTCGCTTCGAACGCATATACAAACGACCTAATAAATCCGCTTTCCCTTCTACCCACGATATAAAAGGAGAAGCCAAAAAAAGCGACACTTGAAGAAATATAAGAGTAAAACCAGGAAGTGCTTTCTAGATAGCTAATGTCCGAAGGAGAAAATCCTCCCCTGGAGTAAGCCAGCAAATAATAGGTTGCTGCTGGGGAGACAATTATCCAAAAGAGCGCAACAGGTTCTTTTAGCTGCTCTTTCATAAATAACCGCGCAAGTGCGAAAGATCTTGGTATTGTAAAATTTGACATAGGTCACCTTTTCATGGGAATGGAACCATAATTTTTTTCCGCTCAGAAAGTATCTGACTCAAAAATTTTTCAGAGTATTTATTTCGGAAATTTATCCCCCTAGAGTTATTCATATGCAGAAATAAATCGGGAGAAACAAACTTGCAGAAAAAATACAAACCGCTATGCATAGCAAGAGAATTAATATAGAGATAACCATCAATCTGCTGAGACTTTAGCGTAGCCAAAAGACCAGACAAGCTAAAATCAAGCGATGACTCTGATGTGTCGAAGCCACGAGATTTGACAGAAATTATCTCTTTGTATGTTTCATAAGTATTGCAGCTTAAAAAATATTTTAAATACGAATCTTCAACTTCCTCGACATCACTCTCAGTAGCTCGAAACAAATCAATAAATCTGTAGGTTTGCCACAATTCATGGATCGACTTTTCAAGTGCGGCGCTTTGCGTTTCTGCATACGACATACCGGCGCAGTACCTAACATGACGTTTGCTATCCTTTTGACCGTAAACAGCCAGCAAACATGAACCGGGATAATCAGGATCAGATATATCGATGATCGTAATCTCACCTGACTTACATAGTGCGCCGTATAACATACTAACGCGACTTTCGCTCAGGGCCACTTTGATATCAGACTCCGAAATTAATCGAACGCATTCTTTTGTGAGCCAAAATCTTGCTAGAAACTGCCTTTCCAAATATTCCTTTATTGACCCAAATACTGCATCTTCAAATCGATAATGAAAACTACAACCACAGGTATCTCGCAGAGGATATATTGCATTTTCACTTTCGATTTTATGATAATTAAGAGAAATACATGCGGTAGGTATGTGACAACAAGAAAAATCCGATACGCGCAACACCTCCGTCAAATTATATGAATGTTTGGCAAGCTGTGCGGATGTCAAATTACTCTCATTAGTTTGAGAAAAAGCATAGATAAATTTGCTAGCTTCCAATCTCGTCAATGAATGATTGATATCCCCCATTACGTCAGACTTAACCTCCATATAAAAATGTCGTCTTTCAAAGTACTCACCTAGCGCCGCCTTTATAGAAGTTGAACCGTTTCCTATTCCAGACCCTCCGTTTAACCACGGATCTTCCACTTCAACGGAAAATGGAAGAGATAGTAAACAGGCCGGCTGACAAATCAGAGCCCCTGGTAACGATGAGTAGTAACTAGAGTTATATAGGATCACATTGTTCACCAATAAAGTGCACACACATAGGAAAGAAAAGCGTTGGATTAAGACCTATTGCCTTACTCAGCATCGTGTC
>NZ_JBFUIC010000479.1:0-2451 GCF_056402075.1 Pseudomonas sp. P4_C3 | reverse complement strand
TTGATAAACCGTTGACCAAGGGCCGAAACGCTCAGAACCGAATTTGCTGGACGGAGTGACGCTCCCCTTGAACATAGACCCAGGCACTAAATAGACCTGTCTGGGTACTGGGTATCTCCGTCGTACATACACCATCCAACCCTGAAAAGGAATGCCAGATTTTTCCATTAAACTCCCAAGAAACCCTGACATAACTGGGTCTTAGTTCACCATCTCCAAGTACCGTTACCTTAACAACCCTCGTGCTGCCACCAATAATACTTGTAATACGCGTTAAACTAAAATCTGACCTGTGAAAGCCCGGATACATGCTCAATGCAATGGTTTGCGTTCCACCAAATTCAAGAATGAAGGGCCTGTCATCACCAGACAAATACACACGCCAGGTATGTCCATCAACACCTACTGGCACAGAAATCCCAAAACCCGGGGTCGGTTCGATTGTCCCTGGATAGAAAGGTCGCTTCAGTGAAAATACAGGATCATTCTTTGAACCGGCCTCCGGTTTCAATGTAATCAACATGTACTTATTCCGGACCGGATAAGCCACATCCACCCCAGGCTTGTGCTCCACACCGTCGATCAAAACTTTATACGTTAAACGGTCAACCAGCCTGCAGGACTCAAGCGAAAGTGGCACAGGCAAATCCTTGGCGACAAACGCCATATTGAAGGTACCCGTATTAGTTGGCCGCCCTGTAATGGTCCATTTGTATTCTGTCTGTGGCTCCCCCAGTTCAGGGCTTACGTCAAGATCATCACGTGCAACCCCCGTACCGCTAACCCAATTCAACGAAATGGGCAGGATCGCGACAGGACTATCAGGATCGACCTCCAAGGTCAGTTCGCGGGGTCTTTCCCAAAGAAAATCTGCCCCGTTCTCGGGAACTGGACGACCATCAATCAACACAGTTGCTTCATCAGCCAGGTTGCTCGAAATCACCAGGCTTCGATGCTCCCAAGACACCAGCACTTCCCTGCTGAAAAACACCAGGGTGATACGACCGCTCTTGCCAGCGTCCGGCGTAATCTTCCACTTGAACTGGCCATCGACGGGAGTCACCCAATCGCCAAAACTCGGCGATGCTGCGATGTTCAAACCGCCACCCTCAGCCAGCCCCAGGTTGAGCTCCCTGGCAATTCCCGGTGGAGCCTCCACCGTTACATCGCTTGCCTGCCCACGGTGCAACAAAATGGGTTCGTTCCATTTCACCTCCTTACCGTTGACGGTTAACGTGGCTTGTTCCCAAGGGCTTGCTGCAGCGGTTACAGCGTTTAGTTCGGCGGTCATGACGACGATTCCTTTTCAGCGATGGACATAAAAAACAGTCCGTTAACTATCAGGAAAAATCGATGTGTCGGAAACTGTCATAACTGACAGGTCAATTAGAACAAAATGCAATAAAAGCTCCAACTTTCTTATCAAAGTCATGTACGGAATGAAATCAGTGCTCGACTCGACAGCAGGGTCACGTTTGTCTCCGGCGCCAGCCGTAGCATTGGTGAAGCCATCGCCTGCCACATCGGTGAAATGGAACAGRYCAGCCAGGTCTTCGCCGGCATCAAGGAACAGTTCGGCCGCCTCGACATCCTGGTCAACAACGCCGCGACCAACCCGCAGTTCTGCAACGTGCTSGACACCGACCTCAGCGCCTTCCAGAAAACCGTCGACGTGAACATCCGCGGCTACTTCTTCATGTCGGTSGAAGCCGGCAAGCTGATGCGCGAAAACGGTGGCGGCAGCATCATCAACGTCGCCTCGATCAACGGTGTCTCGCCGGGGATCTTCCAGGGCATCTACTCGGTGACCAAGGCGGCGGTCATCAACATGACCAAGGTGTTTGCCAAGGAGTGTGCGCAGTTCGGGATTCGTTGCAATGCGTTGTTGCCGGGGCTGACCGACACCAAGTTCGCTTCGGCACTGGTGAAGAACGATGCGATTTTGAAGACCGCACTGGCGCAGATTCCGCTGAAACGGGTGGCGGACCCGAGTGAGATGGCGGGGGCGGTGCTTTATTTGGCGAGTGATGCGTCGAGTTATACGACTGGGGTTTCGTTGAATGTGGATGGGGGTTTCCTGTCCTGATACGGTTCACCGGATTGACAAAAAAACGATAGCGTTCGTGGGAACGCTATCGGTGCCAATCGGGTTCCACTGGTCCACTTGCCAACCAACAGGTCAAGGCTGAACGTTAATCAGGTTCGGGTCACTGGCTTGTCCGCCCGACAATAGAAATGTCAGGGGTACACCGTTGGCATCGCACAGCATGTGAATCTTGGTGGTCAGGCCGCCCGGGCTGCGGCCGAGCGCATGATCTGCGGTTCTTCAGGCCCCCTTTTTTCCCGGCACCAGAAGAGGCCCGGGTTGCGCTTACTGCCGTGGAGTCAATCATCCAAGTCTCCAGATCAATTTACCCTTGCTCGCTCAGCTTGATGTGAAGCCGTCTGAGC
>NZ_JBFUIC010000478.1:0-2472 GCF_056402075.1 Pseudomonas sp. P4_C3 | reverse complement strand
GGGTGATGCGGTGGTAGTTGACGATGCCCGGCGTCAGCGGGTGGTTCTTGACCACCAGCCGCGCATCGCTGCCGGCATGGCGGGCAAACGAGCCCAATACGTGTTTCAACACGTCTTTCATATGCTTGAAGGGCGAGTGGTCGCGGATCTGCGCATCACTGTCGAGTTGCAGCGGCAACAGGAAGGTTCGGTGACGGCTGCGCGCCACTTCACTGATGACTTCGGAGTCACGGCCCCTGGCGCTGACCAGGCGCAGGCCCTGGCGAATGTAGCCGGCATACTCCACGGCCGCGTTGAACGGGGCGTGGGTTTTATAGTGGGGGAACACCACTTTGTTCAGTGCGCCGCCGACGTGATACATCACATCATGGAAGGCCCTGGAGGCAAAGGACAGGCGGAATGAATTGCCGTTGTGATAGCGCGGGATGTACTTGCCCACTTCCCGATACCACTGCGGATCGCGGGGCAGTAGCGAGTGATTGTTCACGCCATTGCGCTCAAGGGTGATCCAGTACGGGCGGAAGTAACCCTCTTCGAACACGTGTACACGAATCCCCAGAGCCTTGGCCAGTTCCACCGCCGGTTGATGCACGGGGCGGCAGTCACCGAAGAGCACCACATCGGTAATCTGGTCGGCACTGAAACACTGGCTGTAGAAGTCCTTCAACTGCTCGGGGCGCGCCGAACAAAATACGCGCGCGCCGCTGCCGTACAGGGTGTCGCCCATATTGAAGCTGATGGACTTGACCCGTTGTCCCTCGGCCCGCAGCGCTTGCACCAGACGCGCGAAAAACGGCGAACTGACGCCCTGCAAAAACAGGAACGAGTTGCGTGGTTTCACCGATACCAGGCGTCTGGAGCGCTGCATGGGAACTAAAATTTCCTTGGCGACGGTCTCAAGACGGTAAGGAGCAAACGCTGAATCATCTCTCGCCATGTTGGAGTTCTTCCTTGCGCAGGTACTTCATCCCAGTTCTGAATCTCGATTAACGTACGTTCGGGGGTGGTGAATCTTCGGGTAATGCGGCTGACATAAGTCGGGTAGCGAATCAGGGTCGCGGCCACCAGTTCGTCCAGGCTCAGGCGCCGGGTGCGACGCGCCTGGACCTGCGGGCTGAGGTCCTGATCGTGGGTCAAGCCCCAGCCGGCATAAAACGGCTGGCCGTAAGTGGTCACCGGCACGCCGCGCAACAAGGCTTCGAAGCCCGATTGCGAGGTCAGCACATGCACCTCATCGACCTCGGACAACAGCTCGTGGAAGGGCACATCGCCCACCACCTGGTTGCACCATTGACGGGTGTGTTCTTCGTCCTCGCCAGCCTCGCGTGTGCCGGCCAGCACTTCAGGGTGCGGTTTGTACAACAGCCATGCCATCGGGTGGCGGGCGCGCACTGCCTTGAGCAAATCAAGATTGCGCCGGATGCGGTGCGCGCCGTAACGGATCGAGGCGTCGGACTCCACTTGCCCCGGCACCAGAATCACTTGCTCGACACCCGGCGGACGTTTCCACGTGGCACCGGGCAAGTTGTATTTGGTCACTCCGGCGGCGCAGATCGCTTCGCGCAGCGCCGCGGCCCGCCGCAACAACTCAGGCGGGCACGACTGGTTCTGCAAGAGCTGTTCCAGACGCGAAGGACGCGTGGCGTCGTAGTAGATGCCCAGGTCGTCGAACACCCAGGACAGCGGCCGGGTTTTCTTCGCGCCCAGGCCGACAGAACGGAGGAAGCCATCTTCGAYGCGGCCCAGGTGGTTGGCAGTGTTCTGTTGCGCCAACGCCGAGTCGTGCTGGCAACCCCAACTCACCACCATTGCAGGGGGCTTCGAACGTCTGGAAGGTGCGGCAAATCGGGTGGATGAACCATTGAAAAAGTCCAGCACCAACGGCCGTTTCCACTTGCTGAAACCAACCATCTGCAAGTCCTGCGGCAAGCGACTGCGCATCCGTCGCTGCAACCCCAGCCACGCCAGCACGGTCTCGGGTTGGCACGGCGCGCCCGTCTCCGGGTCGACATAACGCGGGTACTCCACCAGCGCCGCATGCACCAATTGCTCAAGACTGACCGGCTGGCGCCGCTCGGGGGCGGGCAGGGCATCCACGGTCAAACCCCAGCCGGCATAGAACGGCTTGCCAAAGGTGCGCACCGGCACGTCCCACAACAGTGCATCGAAGCCCAGTTGCGAGGTCATCACATACACGGCCTGAACTTCGCTCAGTAACTCGGCAGGATGAACATTACGGCTGATCACATGGACGCGCGGCCGTTTGCTCAGCGCTTCAAGATCAAAGTGGCCTTGCTTGCGGCCTGCCGCGACATCCGGGTGGACCTTCACCACGACAATGCTCTGAGGATGCTCATCGAGTGCAGCCTGGAGCATGCGCTCAAAATCAGCCTCGCCGGCGCCCTGAAGTGAGGCATCGCCCTTGGTCTGGTCAGCGACCAAAACGCAAGGTTGCGGTAAATGGCATTGTTC
>NZ_JBFUIC010000477.1:0-2481 GCF_056402075.1 Pseudomonas sp. P4_C3 | reverse complement strand
GCGCACAGCATGAAACCAGGGCTTGCGTAAAAGCCATTCATCGACGTCCAGAGATTCAGGGCCTCGGTCAATCAGGTCTCCGACGCTGAACAGTCGGTCTTCCGACGGTTCGAAGCCGGCCTTGTCTAGCGCAGATTGCAGTCGGGTGAAGTGTCCGTGAATATCGCCGACAGCGAAATCCCGACCCGCCGTGTTTGCGGCGAAGCGCTTCACGCGCGATACCTCGGTCGTTTGGAGCATGCAAAGTCCTCCGCTTGCCGTTCACCGGCAGGCTGGCAGGTCAATTATGAAACAAATAAAAATAAGTGGGAGGGGCGGGAGATGCCGTTCGGCTAACGTTGATCGTTCACCCCGCCAGTTTCCGCCCAACTACACACCGCAAACTCCAAGATAGCCATAGATCCTACCTTTAAAATGTGGGGTTCATGGAGCGCTTACGGTCGAAGACCCCTGAAGGATGCCAGTGATTGTCGAGCAAGGTCTTCAGCATTCGGTGAGTCACTGCTGCCGCCAACTCTGCCGACTGGCGTACAAACAAGTGGCAGACCGTCACCAGTTCAGGCCGTAGTACTGTCACGTCGCCGCTTACCTGCCTGGAAAAATCCAGAGTGAAACTCTCGAAGCTTTCAAGAAGTATGAAAAAGAAGATGGGGAGCCAGGGGGGGATCACTCCGTCCCGCCCCCTTTTTATTTTTGAGTGTTCGGCTGACATCCTTGGCAGTCAGCGACTCGAGATCTTTGAAAAAATACCGCGTCGCGTTGAATCAGTTTCGCTGATCAGGACGGCTGCTCCAAAAGCATTAGTTGGCCAACATCACCCGCTTGAATTTTGCTTTCGAAAGCTGCGACCCGTAACTTCTAAGTGGAGTTTCCACAAATTGGTAGGAAAACTCTGCAATCACTCCAGTTAGTACTAGTGCGATGAGGACGGCAAATATTTTATCGGTTTCAAGTGTGAGATCCGTATACCCTGATTGAAGGCATATTTCTCTTACAATTGCAAATATAGGGTTGTGAACAAGATAAATGGAGTAAGAGCGCGATCCGATGTGAATGGCGATCTTTCGGAGGCGGCCATTTGAGCCCRTAAGGTTTAGATTTCCCGAACACAGGAGCACAACCAGGCTTGAAGTGATTGCGACAAATCCCATGAAATAGGGGGACCAGCCGATTTTTGCTGTGATGATGGGTAAGGGAATACAAATCAATAATGCAAGTTGTAATGTTTTTTTGTTCTTGGTAGAGAAAATACTTGATATCCGCTGTGGGTAGTAATGCCAGGCCAGCGCGATGAGGGTGCCGTAAAGCAATGCGTCGCTTCGAATAAACCAAAGCAATGTACCCCACGGACGTATCTGTGTGGAATGGTAAATTGCCACTGCAAGAAAAGGGATGATCAATAATTTGCGATTAGGGGTGAAGAACAAAATGATGGGGAGAATTACATAGAACTGTTCTTCTAGCGACAAGCTCCAGTAGTGCCATAGTGGAGTTGCGCTGTTTGAATTTTCAGTGTACCAGATGTATATATTTTGGATATTCAACATGCCGAATGTCCAAGAGTTTACCATGTTCTCTTGTGAGCCAAATGTCCTGGAGACGTCAAAGGCAAATGAAATTGCCAACGTTATGGTCGACCAGAAAATCGCTGCGGGCCACAATCGAAACAACCGCCTTGTCCAAAAAGATCCGGCAAAACGCAGGAACTGATCTTGCTGGTTCGAAGCTTTTATCAATGATGTCGTTATAAGGAATCCGGAAATGCAGAAGAATAAATCTACCCCTCCACCCAGCCAGAAATAGGTAGTCCATTTAAACCAATCCGGATTTAAAAGACCCAGATGGGCAACGAAAGTAATAGCGATGGCATAGGCACGCAATACTTCGATGTCCAGATTCTTTGTTTCGCTAACGGAGGGTGTCATGCGCTACCTGCGAATCAAGAAAGTTTTATTTTTTTCGGCGCACGATTCTATAAGCTAAGCCATGCGCTGTCGATAAGTCGGTGGCCAGTCGTTTTTATTCAGGACGATCTACATTCGAAGCGATGCAGACATGAGCATCACACCGCAGCAATTGCTGCAAATCTTACCCCGTGGCCGGCGCCTGATCCGGCTTTTTACGCTCGCTCTAACCCCGCCTGTTCCCGATTTCAGCATGTTGGCGCCAGGCGCGTAGTCGTGCGGGCACCATGACATCAAGGAGTGCGCAGTGCTGTGGGGGCGCCCCCCCCCCAAGAAATATCACTTTTTCGGCGATTTACTGCTGGAAGGAATATGCAGGTAAGACATCACGCTTTCGGTCAGCTCTGTCGCCAACTTGACGGCTTCTTTATTGCGGGCCATCACACCCGCCACCAATCCTTCGATCAAGGCGAGCACGGCGATGTTGGAGCTGGTCATGACCGGATGGTCGGCGGGGGCAAATAGCACGTGTTCGGCAATGCTGGTGAGAGGCGAGGCAGGTGAGTCGGTGATTGAC
>NZ_JBFUIC010000476.1:0-2485 GCF_056402075.1 Pseudomonas sp. P4_C3 | reverse complement strand
GCAATTAACTGTACGCGTCCGGCAAAGTCATCTGGCTGACTCCGCTAGTCCAGGGATGGTGTCCACCTGATTTTCAGGAAGGACAGCTAACCCTTGGCCGATGAGAATAACGAGACATTCGTTGTTAGATAATTGCGTTCGCGTGAACATTTTTACCTGCTTGTGCAGCAGAAGTTGGTAAGGAGTCTAAAATTGAAATTCCATAGGTCGGTCCATCCCATATCTGCGTAATGATGCGAGGGACCGTTGGCATGTAGGCGCCTCCAACACCGGTCCGGTGTTGGCTRAATGGATTTAAAATTGGAGGGAGCCATGAGCAATCTCATCGCCACCGGCGAGCCACCTGAAGCCGTTCGCCTCATAGTCAAGATTTACGCCTACTTGGTGCTCGCGGGATTTTCGTTGGTTCCGGCCTATCTGATTGGCTACTTATACTTCTTTCAAGACCCCAGCCTTACATTCGAGAATCACCTGTTCCATATCGTTGCGATCACGACAGCCACCTTGGCAGGCTTGTTTGTTACTTACGTAACGTGGCGCTGCTATCAGTCATCGGGAGATCCGCTGCTGCGATGGATGACGCTTGGTTTTCTCGGTTTTGTACTGATCTACGCGTTGCATGGTGCGTTCACTGGGCAAGCCCACCACAATATCTGGCTCTTCCTGCTCTATGGACCGGCCTCTCGACTGGTCATGTCGATTCTGCTGTTAGTTGGAATGCTGTCGTACCACCGCCCACCAGATGTCGCGGACCAACGAATGAAGGCCCGCCCGTGGTTGACCTGGATAGGACTGTTCCTGCTGGTTGACGTGGCAGTGGCGTACGTTGCGTACTCGTCGATCGCCGGCAATCTCGCGGTGCGCCTCTCGATGGAAGGTGGTGCCCTCGTTCTTTCCACATTGACCGTGATAATGCTCCTGCTGCGCCGTATCCGTTCGCCGCTGATGATGATTTTTGTCATCTCGGTTACCGCGTTCGCGCTGTCATCTTTCGCCTTCATCCTTGCACGTCCGTGGAACCATATGTGGTGGCTCGCTCATGCGATCTTCGCCGGTGGATTCTTCATGTTGAGCTATGGGGTAGTGCAAGCGTTCCTCACCACGCGGTCGTTCTCGAAGATTTACAGCCAAGAGGAGTTAATGGTGCGTCTTGCCGAAGCGATGGCGTACACCGAGAGTGCCCTGCAGGAACTCCAGCGCACCAATCAAGAACTCGGGCACCTTGCGGCGACCGACCCACTGACAGGTGCTGATAATCGGCGTCGGTTCATGGAGCGAGTCGAAGTCGAAATTGGCCGGACCGCGCGCGGCGGTGCGCCGTTCTCCGTGTTGGCACTCGATCTGGATAATTTCAAGTCCATCAACGATCGCTTCGGGCATCAGGTTGGCGATGACATCCTGAAGAGTTTCGTGGAGATATGCCTCGATTCGATCCGGCCATATGACGGCGTAGCCCGAGTGGGCGGGGAAGAATTCATGATACTGCTACCTCAGACTTCACTTGAAGGCGCGCACGTAATCGCTGAGCGTCTGCGAAGCACCGTTGCAAATAGTTCTTCTCATGGCCTGCCGCGGTCAACCGTGGTCACAGTTAGCATCGGCGTATCGCAATCTGGCCGCGACGGCGACACTATCGAGGTAATTCTGCGTACAGCCGATCAACGCCTGTATCACGCTAAACACGAAGGCCGTAACCGTGTGGTCACTACCGTCAAAACCAGCCTCCAACCTCTGCCCTGACCATTATCTCGACGTCGCTGAAAGCGTCGGCACCGATACCCAGCTTTGCGTCACAGCATCGGGTGTTGTTCGATCTCCACATTCTGAGCGCACCATTCACGACATACGACCGCTTTTGGCCGAGAGCGTGTAAAAACACAACTACGCTCAAAAGCCCTGTATCGAATGATTATTTCGTTGTACGTTGAGTCCGCGGGAGGCCTTGATCTGAAAGACCGTCCCTAGCCACAACACTCGCAAGGAATGCAGATGATCGATGGTCCCGCCGTTTTGACAGTCTTTTTGGTTTACCTGGCCGGTGTCGTTATTCCAGGGCCAAATTTCGTTGCAGTAGTCCACAAAGCGGTAGCTGCTACGCGGTCAGAAGCTTTGGCCTTGGTAGCAGGCATCGTATTGGTCAATTTATTCTGGGCCACCTGTGCAATCGCAGGTATTGGCGTTGTATTTGCTGCGTTCCCTTGGGCGGCGCTGATCGTAAAAATTCTGGGGGCAGCCTATCTGATGTGGTTTGGATTCCGACTGCTGCTCAAGGCCGGGAAGAGCGCGCTTGCCCCCTGTAATAATGCTGTCGTCGGAAACTTTCGGCAGTCATTCATTCAGGGGGTCGTTACGAACATTGGCAACCCTAAATCCATGGCCTTCTATGCCGCTATTTTCTCAGCGGCAGCCCCCACCCACGTTTCACCAAGCACGTTTTTGTCGATGCTGGCAGTCGTAGTGGTGGTTTCGATGACTTGGTATGGAG
>NZ_JBFUIC010000475.1:0-2487 GCF_056402075.1 Pseudomonas sp. P4_C3 | reverse complement strand
GGGCTGACCTGCAACGATGCTTCATGCACCGCGCGAAAAGCCGTGGAATGCACCGGCACGCCGGCCGGTGTCAGGTCGTAGTAACCCACCGGTTGCATGCCCATCACCGCGAACAGGCGGGCGAGAGTCGCCAGTTCAGCGGCCGTACCGACGCGGATCGCCCCATGACGCTCCAGGTCCAGGCGCTCGATTTCGCCGGTGCTCGTGAGCTGTTGTGCGACTTGCGAGTCGCTGTCCAGCACGCGGCGGTTGGTCTGTTCCACCAATTCCATCAACGCGCCGTACAACGGCACTTCCTCGCGATACATGTCGGACATCGCTTTGGAGAAGCGTTGGCGGATCAGGTCAGGGCTGACGAAGTTCGGGTGGTTCATGAACAGGATTCCTGGCGCGGTGACGTAAAGGATGGACGAAAGATCGCAGCCTTGCGCGACGCCGACAAACGAAGTTTCTGACGAACTTCATTCTGCAAAGGACTGCATGCCTAGGGGACACTAATTGAGAACGCTCCCTAGTGCAGTCGTTGATCCTGTGGGCTCTCCGAGCGCAGCGATGCCAAAAACTCCCGATACAGTCGCGCCGAACCGGTGGGGGCTTCCACCATGGGCATGTGCCCGACGGCGTCCCAGATATGCACGCGCAGGTCGGCGATGCCCTTGCTCCAGACCGCCACGCTGCTGACATCGATCAGCCGGTCCTTGCGCCCCCACAACAACAGGGCCGGGGCGGTGATGTCGGGCAGATGCGGTTCCATCGGCGGACTGGCGCGCATTTCGCGGAAGATTTCTTCCAGCTCCTCGCGGGACTGTTCATAGCGCTGGGCGACGGCATCGAGAACCAGCTTCGGTACCCAGGGTGGCGAAGCCATGGTCATGGCGTAGAAGCGCTGGAACTCTTCGCGCGAGTGAATCAGAAACGGGTTGTGGCCCTTGGCCAAATGCCGCTCGAGGTCACTGGGCTCGGGCGCGGTGACACCCGCCGGGTCGATCAGCGCCACGGACACAATGCGCTCGGGGTACGTGGCCGCGAGCCATGCGGCCATGTAGCCGCCCATGGAATTGCCGATGACATGGACTTTCTCCACCCCGCACACGTCCAGCAGCTGGATCATGCGCTTGGCCTGTAGCGGGATGTCATAGCCGCCGCCGGCCTTGAAGCCGGTTTCGCCATGGCCGGCGATGTCCGGGATGATCACCCGGTGGCTGCCGACAAAGTGCCGGGCGAAACGCAGCCAGAGGTTCTTGTCGGCGCTGAAGCCATGGAGCATCAGCACATTGCTGGTGGCCTCGTACGGTCCGCCTTGCCAGGTCGAGACGGTCATCTCGGGGATGGGCACGACGATTTTGTGCAGCCGGTACAACTTGGCCTCGGCCGCCATGTTCAAGTCATAGAGCCAGTAGCCGATGGCCGGGTAGGTCAGCCAGCTCCAGGCGACGAACACTGCGAGAACGACGAACAACAAAAGCATCACGCGTCTCCCTTGTATCTGCTCAGGACAAAATGTGATCGGCGGGTTTCAGCGCTCGGGTCAAGCGATGAAAGCTGAAGCTGAACCCCGGAAACATGGCAATCACATGACCGCTCCTGCTTTGATACCAACTGTGGCAACCACCGGACTTCCACACGGTGCGTTCCATTTCCCGGTGGATCATTTCAGTGTAGGTACGTTCCGCCTCATGGCGAACTTCGATGCTGCGTAAACCTTGATCCTTCAAGGTGCGAATGCAATCGAGGATGTAATTCATCTGGGATTCGATGATGAACAGCGCCGAGGTGTGGCCAATACCGGTGTTCGGCCCGGTGACGATGAACAGGTTGGGGAAGTCGGGCAGGGCGGTGCCAAGGTAGGCCCGCGGGTATTGCGCCCAGACCTCCTTGAGACATGTGCCGTTTTTGCCCGTTACCGGGTAGCAAATCACCCCGTCGGTGGCATCGTAGCCGGTGGACCAGACGATCAGGTCCACGTCGATGTGTTGACCCTCGAGGGTAACGATGCCGGTTTCGTCGATGGACGCGATACCTTGTTCGCGGCTGTGCAGCGTCACGTTGCTACGGGCCAGGGCCGGGTACAGCGTGCTGGACAGAATTACCCGTTTACAGCCGATGGTGTAGTCCGGCGTCAGCTGGCGCCGCAGTTCGGTGTCCGGCACCTGGTGTTTGAGAAAACGCAGGGCCTGGCGCTGGACCATGTGCACCGCCGGCTTCGAATACTTGAAGCCAAACACCCGGGTTTCGAATTGCCAGTAGATACCCCAGCGCAGCAACTTGTAGGCGGGTTTGAGCCCCAGCAGCCAGCGCTCGAAGCGGCCAAACCTGCGATCAGCCCGGGGCAATACCCAGTGGGGCGTGCGCTGGAACACATGCAAGTGCCCGACGTCCGGGGCAATGGCCGGAATGACCTGGGCCGCACTGGCGCCGCTGCCGACGATGGCCACGGATTTTTGCCGGTAGTCGTAGCCGTGATCCCAGTTGTTGGTGTTGTTGGTG
>NZ_JBFUIC010000474.1:0-2493 GCF_056402075.1 Pseudomonas sp. P4_C3 | reverse complement strand
CCACTGAAGACTGCGCGTATTGTTGACTGGCACCACGATGATCAGAAATCCCGCTTCTTGTTCGGTGGTACCAATGAAAGCGGTCGCCGGTGCTACGAACTCGGTAACCCGAAGGTAGTCCTGCTCCTGACCAGTGGTGCGCAACGAATACGACCGCAAGCCATACGGCTTGCTTTCCAGCGTGTACTTGGGGGTGTCGTTGCCAGTGACGAGCTGAAGCCCAGCTTGGGGAAGCTCCGGGTTCGCCGTGGTGTCATGGTGCAGCAGTCCGATATGGGCCGAGTCCATCAACGTTTCGACGTTTTGCAACCAGTTCGCTTCGTTATAGGAAGCCCGCGGTCTGGCGTGCTTACGATCAAAATAGGTGAATGCATAGTCGGTGAAGGCCGGCGCTTCACCCTCCCCCAAGTACACCCAAACAATACCGCCACCCTCGCGAACCTCGAACCCCTGACCCTTTACCTTTTTGCAAAAAGTCTGGTCTTTCTCGGTTGGCATTTTGGTGCAGTTGCCCTGCGTGTCAAAACTCCAACCATGGAAGATGCAAGTCAGGCGGTTACCTTCATTTCGACCCAACGCCAGCGAAACGCCGCGGTGTGGGCACGCCTCATGAAGGAATCCGACATGGCCATCATCTGCGCGAAAGGCGACATATTTTTCGCATAGCAGTTCGACACGTTGCGGCGTGCCTCCCGGCTCAAGCGCCTCACTGCGCAGTGCAGGAATCCATTGCCGTTTCCAATACCTGTGCAGAGGTGTGCCAGGGGAGACGTCCGTCAGCAGGCGGTTCTGTTCAGCGGTCAGCATAGCGAGTCCCGTTCTTGTTTTTTAGAAGAGCCGCAGCCAGGCGGCCAAAACTATCTTAATAAAGAAGTATCTCAATTATTAAGATAGTTTTAGGCTATGCTCACCTTTACCGATCGTCAAGAAAATTCGTTAGCATGTTAACGCTTTACGATGAACGCTCCGTCGGCCTCAATGCACTTGGGTTCATCGCCTCAGCAGCGCCATAGCTGCAAGGCACACCTGGTTCGCACTAAGGTATGATCACCTCAAAGCCACCTGATGGATTTTGCATGAACGATTTATTGTTTCCTGCCGCCAGCCCTGAGGCCGTGGCGCAAGCATGGCGTAACGAACGTCCGGATCTGGATCACCATGGATTGGCGATTACTCTCCGAATCCGAAGCCTCGCCATGTTGATCGATCACCACATTGAGGTAATCGCGGACGACCTTGAACTGGGAATGAAGGATCTCATGCTGCTGTTCGCTTTACGGCGAAGCGGCCCGCCTTACTGCATGCGCCCTACCGATGTCTTTCGTCTGCTGAAGGTGACGTCAGGCGCTGCCACCTATCGAGCGGACAAATTGGTAGAACGCGGCGTCGCCAACCGGATTCCCGATCCACGTGATCGCCGAGGTCAATTGATTCAATTGAGTGAGGAAGGAATGCGCTTGGTTGATGTCGCCATCACCCGCCTGGCGGAATCAAGCTCCAAATGCCTCGCTTCGCTCGATAGCGAAGAAGGTGAGCTTGATCAGATTGGCCATCTGCTGCACTCGCTGGAAGCCGGGTGGATGGAGATTACTCCCCTCAGTGAAAACCCACTCGCACGCTCTGACGATCCCAGTCTGTGATGAGCACTTCATGACTGCGGATGTCGCCGATTTGAAAAAGCAGCCAGCCCTTTTCAGGGCTTAATCTTTTTAAGATCCTCGAGTAGCTCGACCAATTTCTGCAGTTTCTTCTCACCAAACTGCCGCTGGATCTCGAGGTAATTGCGCTCCATCCCCTCGCTCATCGACAAAAAGCATTCATGTCCTTGCTCAGTCAGATTGAGGAAAATGCGTCGCTGATCTTCAGCCGATTTCCTGCGAATAACCAGGCCGTCGCGCTCCAGGCGCTTGAGTACACCGCTCATGCTGGGTTTGAGAATACAGGCCTGATGTGCCAACTGGTGGCTTTCAAGTTCGCCCTGTTGGCGCAAGATTCGAATGACTCGCCACTGCTGCTCGGTCAAGTCATGATCGTTAAGGCCAGGACGGAAAAACGTCATTACCGCTTCGCGAGCCTGGAGCAAGGTGAGTGTCAAGGAAGGTCTGGGATTGGACATTTTGATTGGGCTATGTGAACAAGCCAACAGCTTACGGTTGGTGCTTCAGTAGCGCAACCGCCTGGAAATCGGCCGCACACCTGTGTCCAGAAACAAACACGATTCAGCCGCAAAAAAACACAAGTCGTTAGCGAAAACCCGAATGTCGCTGGCGATACTCTCCTGGTGTCATTGCAGCATTGCGCTGAAAAAAACGACTGAAATACGCCGGGTCCCTGAAGCCCAGCAGGTAGCATATTTCATTTGCCGAACTGCCCGTGAACAACAGTAGACGCTTGGCTTCCTGCATGACTCTTTCGAACACCAAGCGCTTGGATGGCAAATCGGCAATACGTCGACAGACGTCGTTAAGCCGCGCTTCGGTAACACCAATGGCC